>NZ_JBXWQW010000013.1:0-79898 GCF_059612585.1 Ruegeria sp. YKSF57
CGTTGCAGAGGCGTCTTCGGATGCTCCGCTCCTCGAACTTGATGGGGAAGGCTTTTCGGTTGTCGTCGCCACGGATCATCGCAATCCTCTGCCTGCACTGGGTCCGACAGAGGCGTTGCGCGGTACGACCTCTCTCGGCCATGTCATTCTGCGCCACGACACAGATGGAGCTGTCCGCCGAATTGACGCGGCGCATCCTCTGGCAACGCAAGATGGTATCGTTTGGTATCCTGCGCTTGCTATGGCGGCCCTGACCGATGCAGGTAACGATCTTGATCTGCAACTGTGGTTGTCTGCTACCGGAGGGAAGCTGACGGTCGGAGAATCCACCATTCCGCTGGACATGCTGGGTGCGATACCACTCAAGTTCTACGGGCCGGGGGGCACAATCCAGACCTTCTCCGTCACAGAGGTTCAGGACGCAGACCTTGAGGGTAAGATCGTGTTCCTCGGGGCAACCGCGACCGGATTCGGAGACCGGCACGCCACATCGTTCGACGCGGCCTTCCCCGGCGCCGAGCTGCATGCGACGCTTGCCGCGAACATGCTTGAAAAGCGCCTGTTGCGACGTGACGCGGTTGCGTGGTTCTGGGATATCGCACTTGCGCTCGTGGCGAGTACCTTGGGGTTCATCGTGGCCGGAGTGAGCCGACCCTGGCTTGCCCTGTCGGGAACCGCTGCCGTGACAGTTGCACTGGCGGCCGTGTTGCAGGCCGCGTTCATCGCGGGATGGTGGCTGGATGTGACAACTGTGCTGCTTTCGCTGTTGCTCGGGGTCGGATTCGGTGCCGGGCTGCGGCTTTTGGATCATCGCCGTCGCGCGGCGAACCTCGCTCTCTATCATTCACCGCTGTTGGTGGAACGGCTTGCAAGCGCCGCCGATCCCCAGTTCGAAACAGCGGCGCGGCCAGCCGTCGTTCTGTTTGTCGATGTTGAGAATTTTACTGGCTATTCAGAACAGCTGGGCCCCGAAGGCACTGCACAGTTCCTGCGAGTTTTTCATGGCCTGGTCGAACAGACGGTGGAGCCCTTGGGCGGGGTCATTGCGCATTTCGCCGGTGATGGCGCAATGGTTGTCTTTGGTCTGCCGAAACCTCGACCCGATGACGCAACGCAGGCTTTGCGGTTCATCGAAGGTTTGTATGAAAGCGTTGGAAGGGCGGCTGACTGGCCTGGCCTCGGTCTGCGGGTGGGCGGCCACGCTGGCCCCGTTCAGACCGGAGTGGTCGGTGGACGGCATCACAGACAGCTGACCGTAAGCGGTGACGTGGTCAACACCGCCAGCCGATTGCAGGATTTTGCCAAATCCTGCGGTGCGGCCATCGCCCTGTCCGAGGCGCTCGTGCAATCCGAACCGGAAGCACTGGCTCGGGCTGGCAAGCTGGGTCTCAGCCCGTCCGGCCGGCACAAGTTGCGCGGTCGCCAAGAACCGATCCTTGTCTGGACCGACCAGCCAACCAAAAGCTGACGAAGCATATTCGTACTCAGCACGGTTAGGACAGCGATCCTTGGACCAGCTGTGGGGAAAACTGACCAGCCTTGAGGTGCGTTCAGGCGATGAGCCGGCTATCCGACACACCGCTGATCGTCGCGGTGACGATCTGACCTTCGGATTGCGGGTGGCTCAGGCGGACCTCGGTGAATTGTTCCGTCCGGCCCATGACCGGGGTTTCCATCAAAATGCGATGGGTTTTTCCGATCTGCGCTGCGACGTGCTTTTGGACCTGCGCATCGCCCGTCGCACGCAACCGTGCGGCGCGGTCCTTGATGACCTTGCCGTTGACTTGCTGCGGAATGCGCGCCGCTGGCGTGCCGTCACGTCTGGAATAGGGAAAGACGTGCAGCCAGGTCAGGTCGCAGTCGATCACCAGTTTCAACGAATTTTCGAAATGGGCCTCGGTCTCGGTCGGGAAACCGGCGATGATGTCGGCGCCGAATGTCATCTCGGGGCGCAACTTGCGAGCCTCTTCGGCAAATCGGATCGCATCATCGCGCAGGTGGCGCCGCTTCATTCGTTTGAGGATCAGGTCGTCGCCATGCTGCAGGCTGAGGTGCAAATGCGGCATCAGGCGCGGTTCGGTCGCGATGGCCTGCATCAGGTTCTCATCCACCTCGATCGAGTCGATCGAACTGATCCGCAGACGCGGCAGATCGGGCACCAGTT
Organism: Ruegeria sp. YKSF57; assembly: GCF_059612585.1. NCBI lineage: Bacteria > Pseudomonadati > Pseudomonadota > Alphaproteobacteria > Rhodobacterales > Roseobacteraceae > Ruegeria > Ruegeria sp. YKSF57. Next base: position 2,165 of record NZ_JBXWQW010000013.1, read on the forward strand.
TCAGGATACGCATCACCAGATCGCCCAGCTTGGGTTGAGCGGGCAGGTCAGCACCCCACGAAGTCAGATCGACCCCGGTCAGCACCACCTCGTTAAAGCCGCGATCCACCAGCCGCTTGATCTGGTCCACCACGACGCCGGCTGGGACGCTGCGTGAATTGCCCCGGCCATAGGGAATGATGCAGAAGGTGCAGCGGTGGTCACACCCATTCTGGACCTGTACATAGGCCCGCGAGCGCGTGCCAAAACCGTCGATCAGATGACCGGCGGTTTCAGTGACCGACATGATGTCATCGACCTGCACCGCCTCGGTCCGACCGATGAAATCGGCGGCCATGCCCTTCCAGGTTTCGGGGCGCATCTTTTCGGTGTTGCCGATCACCGCGTCGACCTCGGTCATGGCGGCAAAAGTCTCTGGCTCGGTCTGGGCGGCGCAACCGGTTACGATCAGACGCGCCTGAGGGTTTTCCCGCCGCAGCTTGCGAATTTCCTGTCGCGCCTTGCGCACCGCTTCGGCTGTGACCGCACATGTGTTGACGATCACCGCATCCGCAAGCCCCGCCTGCTGCGAAAGCTCTTTCATCGCTTCGGTTTCATAGGCGTTCAGGCGGCAGCCGAGCGTTGTGAATTTGGGCGCGTTCATTTCAGCCCGTCCAGGAATTCAGGCGTCATCGTGCCCGAGAACACATGGCAGGTCGGCCCGGTCATCCAGACCCCGTCTTCGCGCCACTCGATCCAAAGCGTGCCGCCATCCAGATCAACCCGCACCTTGCGCCCCGTCAGTCCGCGCCGCGCCGCCGCGACAGCAGTCGCGCAGGAAGAAGAACCGGACGCCAGCGTAATGCCGACGCCCCGCTCCCACACGCGCATACGGATATGGTCGGGGCCAACGATCTGGGCCACCTGAACATTTGTCCGCTGCGGATAAAGCGGGTGGTATTCATAACGCGAGCCGAATTCTGTCAACGGAATCGCCTCGGCATCCTCGACGAAGAAGGTACAATGTGGATTGCCCATACCTGTGGCGACCGGCCCGCCTTCGATCGGCAGCTCCAACGTGTCCACGTCTTCGGCCAGTGGAATATCCTGCCAGTCCAGCTGAGGCTGTCCCATGTTCACCGAAGTCAGCCCGTCGCCTACGTCCCTTGCGCGCAGCTCGCCGCGGTCGGTGGTCAGCACCAACTCGGTCTTGCCGGTCTCGGTCATCAGGTGGCGTGCGACGCAACGGGTCGCGTTTCCGCAGGCGGCCGAGGTCGTGCCGTCGGCGTTGTAAAAGACCAGATGCGCATCGCCCTTGCCGTTCTGGATCACGGCCAATTGGTCAAAGCCGACCCCGAACTGGCGATGCGCGATCCCTTGCGCCGCAGCCGGGGTGATTCCGATTTCATGCGCTCGCGCATCAACAATGACAAAGTCATTGCCCAGCCCGTGCATCTTCATGAATGGTAATCCGGTATGTGTCTGATCCTGCATGGCGGGCATATAGCGCTGCTGTAGTGATGAATCCAGCCTGTCGCGATATTTCGCCAAAAAAGGGCTTGACCCCCTCGCGCCACCTCCCTAATTAGGCCGCCTATCGGGTCGCCGGATGGTTCTGAACCAAAGGGGGCGCGCGGTGCAAATAAGGCCTTGAACCTGACCGGTAAAATGCCTTACAGAGCGCCACGGATCGAAAAGATCCAAAAGAGTGGGCCGTTAGCTCAGTTGGTAGAGCAACTGACTTTTAATCAGTGGGTCGCAGGTTCGAATCCTGCACGGCTCACCACTTTTTATAGTAAAACAAAGAGTTCCGCCTCTGGGCTGTTGGCTTGGCAGGCCGTGTGATCGAATTTCACGGAAGAATGTGCTGCAAGGGATTTTGTTTTCTTGTGTTTCATAATTGGGACCAACAATTGACCGTCGATCAATTGTTCATAGGCGCGACCCCTGCCGTCGGAGCCAATCCTGCTAACAATCAATTCTAGCAAACCTGTTGATTGGCAGGGAAAATACGACCCCGCCAAAACTCACCAAGACATGCCCCATGTCGCTTTTCATTCAGAGAATCTCCGCATTCCTCGAAATACTCCACCTGGACACGGTGCCCTGACGTGGCCAGGGCATTTCGTGACCCGCGAGCTTGAAAAGTGTGTCGAGAACAAGAGCCCGATATCGCCGGATACTGGGAATGAACATATCGCGCGAGGAACTGTTCGCTCTCATCTGGTAGAAGCCGACCATCGAGGTCGCGCATGATATCGGAAACCCACAGCGCAAAACTATGGGCAAACTACGCAATCTTATAGGGTGCGCGAAGTGTTATGCGCGCACCTACACAAGCTCAGAAATCCAAATTCTCCACGCTAAGTGCGTTTTGCTGAATGAATTCGCGGCGGGGTTCGACTACATCGCCCATCAGTTTGGTGAACAGATCATCAGCTTCGACCATGTCGTTAACCCGGACCTGCAGCAATGTGCGCGCGTCGGGGTCGAGCGTGGTCTCCCACAGTTGATCCGGGTTCATTTCGCCCAGACCTTTGTAACGCTGCAGCGACAGGCCCTTTTCGCCCTCATCCAAAATCGCCTTGAGCAGCGACAGCGGCCCGTGAATCGCCTGCGAGCGGTCGCGGCGGATCAAGGTGGCGGGAGTGTTATAGATCTCTTGAAGGCTTTGAGTGAAGCTGCCTGTCTTGCGCGCCTCGCCCGAGCGCAGCATCGGACCATCAAGCGTACGCACCTCTTCGACGCCGCGCAGAATGCGGGCCAGACGGATGCCGTGATCCTGAGTTATCCGGCCCTGCCAGCCGCGCTCGTATTCCAGTGCGATCAGATCCAGACGAGCGGCAACCTTGTCGGCCACGCCCTGCAGGTCCGCATCCACCGCACCGGGCACAAAAGCGCCGGCAACGGCAGCCTGTTCAAGAATATGGCGCGGATAATGCGTCGGGAACGCATCCAGAACGCGTTTCAACTGGCGCGCCTCGTCCACAACACGGGTCAGGTCTTGACCGATGATTTCTTCGCCGGTGCCCAGTTTCAGCACCGCGCCCTCGACACCCTGATGGATAAGATAGTCATCCAGCGCTGCCTGATCCTTGAGGTAAACCTCGGACTTGCCGCGCGATACTTTATAAAGCGGCGGCTGCGCGATATAAAGATAACCACCCTCGATCAGTTCCGGCATCTGGCGATAGAAGAAGGTCAAAAGCAGCGTGCGGATATGCGCACCGTCCACGTCCGCGTCGGTCATGATGACGATCTTGTGGTAGCGCAGCTTGCCGATGTTGAACTCGTCCCGTCCGATGCCGGTGCCCAGCGCCATCACGAGGTTGCCGATTTCCTGACTGCCGAGCATCCGATCAAACCGCGCGCGTTCCACGTTCAGGATCTTGCCGCGCAGGGGCAGCACCGCCTGCGTACGCCGGTCGCGGCCCGTTTGTGCCGAGCCACCGGCCGAGTCCCCCTCGACCAGGAACACTTCGGTTTTCGCCGGGTCTTTTTCCGAACAATCTTTGAGCTTCCCTGCCAGATAGTTGACATCCATCGCCGTTTTGCGCCGGGTCAGTTCCCGCGCCTTACGCGCGGCTTCGCGGGCCAGTGCCGCCTCGATGATCTTGCCGACGATCTGCTTGGCTTCGTTCGGGTTCTCTTCGAACCACTCGGCCAGTTTCTCGTTCACCAGGTTCTCGACCGCCGGGCGCACCTCGGAGGAGACCAGCTTGTCCTTGGTCTGGGACGAAAATTTCGGATCAGGCACTTTGACCGACAGAACACAGGTTAGCCCCTCGCGGGCGTCATCGCCGGTGAAGTTGATCTTTTCCCGCTTCGCGATGCCGCTCGACTGGGCATAGTTGTTGATGGTCCGGGTCAGAGCGCCGCGAAATCCCGCCACATGGGTGCCGCCGTCACGCTGCGGGATGTTGTTGGTAAAGGGCAGCACCGTCTCGTGATAGCTGTCGTTCCACCACATCGCGATCTCGACGCCGATATCATCGCGCTCGCCCTTGAAATAGATCGGGGCGGGCATGACCGGGGATTTGGACCGGTCCAGGTATTTGACGAATTCGCGCACGCCGCCCTCATAGAACAGCTCGGTCTCGATCCGCTCGGCCGGGCGCTCGTCGATCAGGATGATGCGCACGCCCGAGTTCAGGAAGGCCAGTTCGCGCAGACGCTTTTCCAGCGTCTCGAACGAGTATTCCAGGTTCGAAAACGTCGAGGTCGAAGCCAGGAACCGCACCTCGGTTCCGGTCCGGTCGCCGCAGTCGCCAACGACTTTCAGGTGCTCGGTCGTCTCACCGCCCTCGAATTTCGCGAAATGCTCCTTGCCCTTGCGCCAGATGCGCAGTTCCAGCCAATCGGATAGTGCGTTCACCACAGAAACACCCACACCATGCAGACCGCCTGAAACCTTGTAGGAATTCGAGTCGAATTTGCCGCCAGCATGCAGTTGGGTCATGATGACCTCGGCTGCGGAAACGCCTTCTTCGGCGTGAATGTCCACCGGAATGCCGCGCCCGTTATCGGCCACGGATACGCTGGAATCGGCGTGGATTTTCACGGTGACATGGTCGGCGTGTCCGGCCAGCGCTTCGTCAATTCCGTTGTCCACCACCTCATAGACCATGTGATGCAGGCCCGAACCGTCATCGGTGTCGCCGATATACATGCCCGGCCGTTTGCGGACGGCCTCCAACCCTTTGAGAACCTTAATGGAATCCGCGCCGTATTCCTGCTGCGCCTGTGCGTCTTGGGACATGCCGTCTGTACCTATATTATTTTGGTAACTTATACGTTTTCTGGTGGGGATTGTCACGCGCTCCCACCAGATTTTGTGCATCGCAACCGTTTTTTGCACACAGCAATTCGGCGCGCGTTTCAGGCTGCATTTTCAGGTAAACGGAATGACCAGACCGACCGCGACAAGCATCGCGCCAGCGGTCAGATTCATTCGCCTCAACGCGGTCGGAGAGGCAAGAAGACGCCGCACCCGGTCAATGAACGCCGCCAGCATCAGATTGCCGAATAACGGCACCAACTGAGACACCAGAACAATGGCGGCAATATCGGGAAGCGTGACGGCGGAGAGGTCAAAAAAGCCGGGTAGAATGCCCATGTAAAACAGCACGGCCTTGGGATTGCCAAGGATCACGACCAGCCCCGCCAGAAACCCCGCCCACTTGCCGGGGCGGGTCATCCGGCTGTCGGCGTGCAAGGTCTGGCCGGCCTTGCGGATCGTCGCGATGCCCAGCCAGACAAACACCAGCACCGCAACGCCTTTCAACACGACCGCCAGTTGCACCGACGCCGCCGTGATCCAACTGACTCCGGCGATGGCCAGCACCGGCCACAGCATGTCGCCCACCACAACGCCCAGCGTCAGAGGCCACGCGGCCTGAAACCCGCCTGTCAGCGTGCGCGCGGTCAATGCCAGCCAGACCGGCCCCGGCGTCAGGAACAGAACGAAAACCGCACTGGCATAAAGCAGCAGATCCACCGTTGAGAGTGTCATGTCTGCAAAACCTCCGACACGCCTTCATGATCGTGAACCTCGATCATCTGCGCCCGCGCACCCAGTTCCGCGAACAGTTCCGGTTCGGTCCCGGTCATCCAGGCCTGTGCCCCAAGGGCGCAAATCTCGTCATAAAGCGCCGCGCGACGCTCCGCGTCCAGATGGGCGGAAACCTCGTCCAGCAACACGATCGGGGGTGCGCCGACCAGGTCCGACAAGGCGCGTGCGTTGGACAGGATCAGCGACACCAGCAGGGCCTTTTGCTCTCCGGTCGAACAATCCTTGGCCGGAACCCCCTTGGCAGCAAATACGCCATAAAGATCGGTGCGATGCGGCCCGACCAGCGTGCGCCCGGCGGCCAGATCGCGAAACCGGCTTTCTGTAAGAGCGTCCCGCAGATCCGCAACCGTATCCGGCATTGCTCCTTCGGTTTGCACCAGCTCCAGTTCGGCCGAGGGAAACGTTGTTTCGGCCTGTGTCTGTGCGGTGCGGATGTGATCCAGCGCCGCAATCCGCGCCTGATGGATGCGGTGCCCGGCTTCGGCCATCTGGTCTTCCAGCGCACGGTACCAATGCGGGTCCCGCACGTTTTCCTTCAACAGTCGGTTCCGTTCACGCATGGACTTTTCATAAGCCAATACAGACTCGGCGTGATCGGGGTCAAAACTCAGCGTCAGCCGGTCCAGAAACCTTCGCCGCCCATCGGCCGCTTCGATCCAAAGACGGTCCATCGACGGGATCAGCCACACAACGCGCGCCAGCCTGCCCAGTTCGATCTGGCTGGCGGACTTGCCATCAATCCGAACCTGCCGCGCCGCTCCGCCCTCGGACCATGTTTCGACTTCGTATTGCCGCCCCTGCCGTTGCAACAGACCGGACAGTTTCCATCCCGGGGCCTCTGGTCTCCGCACCATCTCGGCGGCACTCGCTCGCCGCAGCCCGCGACCCGGCGAAAACAGCGATACCGCTTCCAGAATGTTGGTCTTGCCGGCCCCGTTCGCCCCGTGAATCGCCACCGGGCGTCCGTCAAGTGTCAACCGCGCCAGCTTGTGCGAGCGAAAATGCGAGACCGTAAGTTCGGTCAGGGCCAATCCCATGACCCCTCCCTTCATCTTTTCAAAAAAACTCCCGCCGGAGGCATCGCGCTTCAGCGCGATCAGACGCGCATCGGCATGACGACATAGACTGCGCTATGGTCGTTGCCTTCACGCATCAGCGTCGGATCTCCGGCCGAGTTGAACAGGAACACGGCGTTTTCGCGGTCCACCTGGCTGGCAATCTCCAGCAGGTATTTTGCGTTGAACCCGATCTCCAGCCGTTCGTCTCCATAGGCGACGGCCAGTTCTTCCTCTGCCGCGCCGCTGTCAGGGGCATTGACCGACAGGATCAGCTTGTCACCGTCCAGCTGCAGCTTGACCGCACGCGAACGCTCCGACGACACGGTTGCGACCCGATCCACAGCCTGCGCGAATTCAGCGGCATCCACTTCCATCTTGCGGTTGTTGGCCTGCGGAATAACGCGGGTGTAGTCGGGGAAGGTTCCATCGATCACCTTCGATGTCAGGGTGATGTCCGGCGTCGCAAAACGCACCTTGGTCTCGCTGACCGAAACCGCGATGTCCATGTCATCGTCTTCCAGAAGCTTGCGCAATTCACCCACGGTCTTGCGCGGCACGATCACGCCGGGCATGTCGGCGGCGTTTTCCGGCAGGTCGGCATCGATCCGCGCCAACCGGTGCCCGTCCGTTGCCACACAGCGCAACACTTTGCCGCCTTCGGAACCGTCAGCCACATGCATGTAGACGCCGTTCAGATAATACCGCGTTTCTTCGGTCGATATGGCGAATTTCGATTTGTCGAACAGGCGGCGCAGCAACGCGGCGGGGGCCGAGAAATTCGACTGGTATTCCGATGACGCCATCACCGGGAAATCTTCCTTGGGCAGGGTCGCCAGCGAAAAGTTCGATCGCCCCGCCTCGACTGTCAGGCGGCCTGCGGCGCTGTCGGCAGTCAGCGTGACCAGCGCCCCATCAGGCAATTTCCGCACGATTTCGTGCAGGGTGGTGGCTGCAACGGTGGTCGCCCCGGCACGTTCCACCTGGGCAGGCGCCTTGTCGACAACTTCTATATCCAGGTCGGTGGCGCGGAACTGCACCTGATCGCCGTCGGCTTCGATCAGAACGTTCGCCAGAATCGGGATGGTGTTGCGACGTTCCACAACGGACTGGGCCTGCGACACGGCCTTGAGCAATGTGCCGCGTTCGATGCTGATCTTCATACCCTCAATTCCTCTGACATAAGCCGGGATAGGCAAACTAGCGGTTTACCCCTGCGGCACAAGGTTTTTTTACGGATTTCTCGGCTGGAATGCACAAACCGTCAAGGGGCAGGTGACTTGCAGGGCACACATCTGTTGCAACCATGAGTCTATCCGCACAAAAAAAAACGCCCCGGAGCAGAACTCCGGGGCGCAAACTGAACCGAAGGTGAGCGGTGTTCAGGCTTCCAGCGCCCGGCGCAGCATTTCCACGTCTTCCGCGATCTGGCCGTCGGTCACTTTCAGCTCCTCGATGCGTTTGACACCATGCATCACCGTGGTGTGGTCACGCCCGCCAAAGCGGCGGCCAATCTCGGGCAGGGACCGGCTGGTCAGCTGCTTGCACAGGTACATCGCAACCTGGCGCGGGCGCGCATAAGACCGCAGGCGCTTGGGTCCGATGATGTCGCTGAGGCGGATGTTGTAATAGTCAGACACCTTGCGCTGGATTTCCTCGACCGTGATCTTGCGTTCCGAAGCCCGCAGCACATCGGCCAGGCAATCCTGAGTCAGTTCCATGTCGATCTCGCGCCCGACCAGCGAGGCAAAGGCAAACAGGCGGGTCAGCGCGCCTTCAAGCACGCGGACATTGGTCGAAATGCGATGCGCCAGGAACTCCAGAACACCATCGGCAATTTTCAGGTCGGGATATGTTGCGCGATGCATCTGCACCTTGTTTTGCAGGATGCCCAGGCGCAACTCATAATCCGTCGGGTGCAGATCCACGACAAGGCCGCATTGCAGGCGCGATTTGACCCGGTCTTCCAGATCCTTGATTTCCCCCGGCGCGCGGTCGGCCGAGATGATGATCTGTTTGTTCTGATCCACCAGCGCGTTGAAGGTGTGAAAGAACTCTTCCTGGGTCGAATCCTTGCCGGCGATGAATTGCACGTCATCCACCATAAGCACGTCGACGGAACGGAAGAGATGTTTGAAATCCATCATCCGGCGTTCGCGCAGGGCCTGCACAAACCGGTACATGAACTGTTCGGCGGACAGGTAAAGAACGTTCAGATCGGGCCGCTTGGCTTTCAGTTCCCAGGCGATGGCGTGCATCAGGTGCGTCTTACCAAGGCCCACACCGCCATAAAGGACCAGCGGGTTGAAGGTGACCGGCCCGCCTTCGGACACGCGGCGCGCGGCAGCATGGGCCAGTTCGTTCGGTTTACCCACCACGAATGTGTCAAAGGTAAAGCGGGTATCCAGCGGTGCGGCCTGCAGCGAATCCGCGACTGGATTTGCGATGCCATTGAATGCCGTTTGTATCTCTTCCTTCGCGACAGCAGGCTCTTCTTCAGGACTTGCAGGGCGGGCCGGGAAATTGGCCGCAACGCGAAACGCCAAACGCTTCACTGCGGCGCCGGCTGTATTCAGTTCATAAAGAATGAGGTCGGCAAAGTTCTGGCTGACGTAATTGCCCATGAAATTCGTCGGAACAGAAAAAACCGCAACCCCATCCTGCAGCTCCTGAAATTCCAGCGGTTCGATCCACGTGGTATAGTTGTTCTTTCCAACCGCCTTCAGCAACTTGTTGCGAAGCTGTCCCCATTTCTCTTGTGTCATCCAGCGCCTCACGCATCCCAATTGTTGGCTTTTCGCCTTATTCATCATCTTGTCCCCAGCGTTATGGGGTGGATTCACAAGCACAACAGTACCGTTTCGCCGAACAGAATCGGCGAAGATACCCTCCGGGTACGCAATAGCGCAGGCCGAATACTCCGACTACAACATCAAAAACACGAGTTGTGCCCGGAACTCAGGCCAACAGCTACTATCACAGTCTTAGACAGGGCTTGAATTCCGGTTTCCCGAAACTCCAAGCAGACCGGACCCGGCTTTGCGCCAGTATCCGACATTCGCTTCCGTCCTAACCTGATGCCCGTCAGGTTCGCCCGAAAACAGCCTGTCCCCCCAAGCGAGTGAATCGCTGGAACAGTGGTAGCAAGCCGAGGCGCGCGGCGGCAACGAAACTCTGGTATTGACTCGGATTTTTGTCGGAAAGAATCTCTGGGTTTCCTGAGGGCGCGGCTTTCCGGCAACAGCACGAAAAAAGGCGCCGCAGAATCGCGGCGCCCTCAAACTGAGAATCGTCAAAAGTTGACGCAGCGTTAGCCCAGCGCTTTGACGCGGGCCGACAGGCGCGACATTTTACGCGACGCGGTGTTCTTGTGGAAAACGCCTTTGGAGACGCCGCGCATCAGCTCGGGCTGAGCCGCGCGCAAAGCGGTGGTTGCGGCATCCTTGTCACCTGACGCAATTGCTTCTTCGACCTTGCGCAGGAAGGTGCGGATGCGCGAACGACGTGCTTTGTTGATTGCGAAACGCTTTTCGTTCTGACGAGCGCGTTTCTTTGCCTGAGGCGAATTTGCCATGTGTCTCTGACCTTTCGGTTCGGTTTGTCTCGGGTCGCGCACGGCAAATGCCGCACCGGGTCAGGGATCACGGGTGTGATTCTGGCCAAAGCGGGCCGCACGCGCATGTATAGCGGCGCTGACTATCCAAGTTTCCCCGGTTTGCCAAGTCGATTCTTGGGAAAACCGACCAAACATGAAAAAGGCGGGCCGTGGCCCGCCCGAATCCCCGATGACGGGTCTGTTATTTATCCCGGAACTGCGCGGTGCGTTTTTCCAGAAACGCGGTCATGCCTTCCTTTTGGTCCTCGGTCGCAAACATCGAGTGGAACACACGGCGTTCGAACAGCATGCCCTCGCTCAACGGCAGTTCATAGCTGCGGTTCACGGCTTCTTTCGCCGCCATCGCCGTCAGCATGGATTTCTCGGCGATCTTCTGTGCCGCGCCAATCGCTTCTTCGACGAGTTTTTTGGCAGGCACAACGCGGCTGACAAGTCCGGCGCGCTCGGCTTCTTCGGCATCCATGAACCGGCCCGTCAGGTTCATGTCCATCGACTTGGACTTGCCGACAAACCGGGTCAGGCGCTGGCTTCCGCCCATACCAGCGATGACGCCCAGATTGATCTCGGGCTGACCGAACTTGGCGGTGTCCGCGGCAATGATGAAATCGCACATCATCGCCAGTTCGCAACCGCCGCCCAGGGCATACCCGCCAACAGCCGCGATGATCGGCTTGCGGATCGCGGTGATCCGGTCATTGGCATCGGCAAACAGGTTGGTGGTGTAGACATCCACAAAACTCATCTCCGACATTTCCTTGATGTCGGCGCCCGCGGCAAAGGCCTTGTCCGAGCCGGTAATGACGATGCAGCGCACCTTGTCGTTGGCGTCAGCCTCTTCCAGAGCGGTGCACAGCTCTCCCAGAAGTTGGGTGTTCAAGGCGTTCAGCGCGTCCGGGCGATCCAGTCTGATCAGAGCAACGTGTTCGTCGATTTCGACGATGATCGTCTCAAAGGCCATGTGGCATATGCTTTCGGTTGTTCCGTTCAGGGATGATTCCTTACCACGCGAGAATGCGGGATCAAGCTATCTTTGGCATTGCGCGCAGTAAAAGGACGATCGGCCGGATTGGGTGATTCTCTTGATTTCACCGGTGCATTCCGGTGTCCGGCAGGGCAGTCCCTCGCGCCCATAGACATCAAAGCTGTGCTGAAAATATCCAAGCTCTCCATCAGCTTGCCGGAAATCGCGCAGGGAAGATCCGCCCGCCTCGATGGCCTCCTGCAATACCTGCCGAATGATCGGGACCAGCGCCGCGACGCGATCCTTGGAAATTTGCCCGGCCTTGCGACGTGGCGATATCCCGGCGCGAAACAATGCCTCGCAGACATAGATATTGCCCAGCCCCGCGACGATTCCCTGATCCAGAAGGGCGGATTTGGCCGGTGTGTTCTTGTTGCGGAACGAGTCGACCAGGTGCTGCTCGTGAAAGTCGTTGCCAAGCGGTTCCGGGCCAAGAACGGCCAACAGCTTGTGCGCCTCCGACGTCGCAGTCGGCATCAGGTCCATCGCCCCAAAGCGGCGTGGGTCGTTAAAGGTGATCCGCGCGCCGTTGGCCATGTGGAACACCACGTGGTCATGTTTTTGCAGTGCGGGATGATCATGCGCGAATTGCCCCAGCGGATCGCCCGAGACCGTCATCCGGCCCGACATGCCCAGATGGATCAGCAGCGTCTCGCCGCTTGCCAGATCGGCCAGGATGTATTTCGACCGCCGCCGCAGTCGTTCTACCCGCTGCCCGCTCAGCCGTTCGGCCATCCGTTCGGGGAAAGGCCAGCGCAGATCCGGCCGGTTCACATCCGCCTTTTCGATCACCACGCCCTCCATCGCAGGACTCAGGCCGCGTCTTACTGTCTCGACCTCGGGCAGTTCAGGCATCTTGGATCGCCCTTTTCGGCTTGTTGATCATTCGCAACATCATAGCCAATTTAGGATCTTTCTGCGCCAACTTCTCCAAAAGCTGCCCATAGCCTGACATCCGAGAAACCACGCGGATTCTCTGGCCATCCAGAAATTCAAGATACACGCCCCCTGCAATGGTCTTGCTGATCGGTCGAACCTTGCTCAGCTTTGACAATGAAGCAGACACAACGGGGCGAAACAGCGCACGCTTTTCGATGGTTTCGCCGTCATACTTAATGCGCGTAAAGGAAAACATGATGAGCCACATGCTCATCAGGCTGAACATCACACCCGCGATTACTGAAACCCATGCTCGGGCGTCCTGCAGTCCTTTGGATGCAACGAATATGGCCCCGCCACCAAAGAACACCAAACAGAACAATGCTATGGGAATGACCTTTATCGGCCGCATGATCAGAATTTCTGTATGGCCGATTCCCGTAGGATGCGAGCGTTTTCCCCGCTTGGCCGCAATTTCCCATCCAGCATAGTTCTGTTTCTGAGATCGATTCAGCCCATGTCGGATCAACCGGTACTTCATCCAGGTTATTAAAAGCCCAACAAGAAATATCCCTGTGAACAGCTTCGGATTCGACTGAAAAGCCTGCTGAATGGAAAGAAGGCTCTGCCCAAAGTTTTCAAACATATGACCGCGATGTTTTGTGCGTTTGTGAATCTGAGGCGGACGCTATATCTGGGGCACAAGTGAATCAAGGTGCCCGACATGTCAGAAGACAAGACCACCCATTTCGGCTTCGAAACCGTCCGTGAGGCCGACAAGGCCGGGCGCGTGCAGGGCGTGTTCAATTCGGTCGCCTCGAAATACGACGTGATGAACGACGTCATGTCGATGGGCATCCACCGGGTCTGGAAGGATGCGATGATGGATTGGCTGGCCCCACGCCCCGGACAGCGCCTGCTGGATGTGGCGGGGGGTACCGGCGACATCTCCTTCCGGTTTCTGAAGCGTGCGGGCCACGGACATGCCACCGTTCTGGACCTGACCGAACCGATGCTGGTCGAGGGTCGCAAGCGCGCCGAGGCCGAGCAGATGGTGGCAAGCCTTGACTGGGTGGTGGGTGACGCGATGGCGTTGCCCTTCGACAACAACACATTCGATGTCTACACGATCTCGTTTGGCATCCGGAACGTGACCCGCCCGCAAGACGCTCTGAATGAGGCCTATCGCGTGTTAAAGCCCGGTGGCCGCCTGATGGTGCTGGAATTCAGCCAATTGCCCAATGATGGGCTGCAAAAGCTCTACGACCTATACAGTTTCAACGTCATCCCGCGCATGGGCAAGCTGATCGCCAATGACTATGACAGCTATCAGTATCTGGTGGAATCGATCCGCAAATTCCCGGATCAAGAGACCTTTTTGAACATGGTCCGCGCAGCCGGTTTCGAAAACGCCAAGTACCGCAACCTCAGCATGGGTATCGCCGCGCTGCATTCGGGCTGGAAGATCTGACGGATGCGCGGCCCTCACAACATCATCCGCCTGATCCGGACAGGCGCCACGCTGGAGCGCACCGGCGCCATGAACGTCGTGCTCGACGCGTTCGAGGCCCCACGCGCCATTCGCATTCTGGCCCATACGCTTGGCAAGCCGTTCCAGTGGCTGGGCTACAAGGGCGACCCGTCGATGCCGCCCGCAACCCGCGCGCTAACCGCGCTGGGCCCGGCCTATATCAAGTTCGGTCAGGTGCTTTCGACCCGGCCCGACGTGGTTGGCGTCGAACTGGCCGATCAGCTGCGCGTTCTGCAGGACAAGCTGCCACCATTTTCGCGCGCCGAGGCAATGAAAGAGGTCACCAAGGAACTCGGCCGTTCCACGGATGAACTGTTCTCGGAATTCAGCGAACCGATCGCCGCCGCCTCGATCGCGCAGGTCCACAAGGCGAAACTGGCCGATACCGGAGAAGAGGTTGCCGTCAAGGTCCTGCGCCCCGGTATCGAGCGCGCGTTTCGCAAGGATGTCGACGCCTTCTATTTCGCCGCGCGGATTGTCGACCTGTTCGCGCCCGGTGCCCGCCGTCTGCGCCCGCTGGACGTGATCGAACATTTTGACGGTGTCGTTCGTGGCGAGTTGGATTTACGCCTGGAAAGCGCCGCGGCTTCGGAATACGCGGCCAACACCAAGGATGACAAAGGGTTTTGGCTGCCGCCGGTGCTGTGGTCGCTATCGGCACGACGGGTGATGACGCTCAGCTGGGCCGACGGCATCGCGCTGGGCGACAATGACGCGCTGGATGCCGCCAATCACGACCGTGCGGACCTGGCCCGCAGGGTTCTGCGCATGTTTCTGTCGCACGCGCTGCGCGACGGTTTTTTTCACGCCGACATGCATCAGGGCAACCTCAAGGTCGCCGCAAATGGTGACATCATTGCTTATGACTACGGCATCATGGGCCATATCGACGAATATACCCGCCGGGTCTATGCCGAGATCCTGTTCGGGTTTATCCGCCGCGATTACAAACGTGTGGCCGAGGTGCATTTCGAAGCCGGCTACGTCCCTGCCAATCAGGATGTCGACGAGTTTGCCCGCGCCCTGCGCGCTGTGGGCGAGCCGATCTTTGGCATGGACGCCACCCATATCTCCATGGGCCGGTTGCTGAGTTATCTGTTCGAAGTCACCGAACGGTTCGGAATGGAAACCCGGACCGAGCTGATCCTGCTGCAGCGCACAATGGTGGTGGTCGAAGGTGTGGCGCGCTCGCTCGATTCGCACATCAACATCTGGGAAGTGGCCCGGCCCGTGGTCGAGGACTATATCAAACAGTCCATTGGCCCCCGTGCCATGGTCCGCGACCTGGGGAAAACAGCGCTGGTGCTGGCCCGTTTTGGCCCGCGCCTGCCCGGTCTGGTCGAAAACGCGCTCATGGCGCAAACCCAATCGGAAGAAAACAACAAGCCCGGCATCGGCGCGATACTTTGGCCCGCGCTGATCGGTGCCGTCGTCGGTGGCGGTCTGGTGCTGGCGATCAGCGCGTTGATCTGACCGCCGCGCGGGGGCTTGGCGCCCCCGGCGTTTCTTGCATCAAAGCCGCTCGATGGCGAGGGCAATTCCCTGACCGCCGCCGATGCACATGGTGATCAGCGCCTTGGAACCGCCGGTGCGTTCCAGCTCATAAAGCGCCTTGACGGTGATGATCGCACCGGTCGCCCCGACCGGATGGCCCAGCGCGATCGCGCCACCGTTGGGATTCACTATGGCCGGGTCCAGGCCAAGCTCCTTGTTCACGGCCACGGCCTGCGCTGCGAATGCCTCGTTGCTTTCGATCACGTCGAAATCGCTGACTGACAATCCGGTTTTGGCCAAAAGGTTCTGAACCGCAGGCACCGGTCCGATGCCCATCACTTCGGGACGCACGCCCGCAAGGGCATAGCCCAGAATGCGCGCCTTGGGTTTCAATCCCGCCTTTTCGGCAGCACCCGCCGTCGCCAGCACCAGTGCCGCCGCGCCGTCATTGATGCCCGAAGCATTCCCCGCCGTCACCCTGCCATCCTTCTTGAACACGGCTTTCAGACCGGCCAGAGCCTCGGCAGTGGTTGCCTTGGGATGTTCG
Organism: Ruegeria sp. YKSF57; assembly: GCF_059612585.1. Taxonomy (NCBI): domain Bacteria; kingdom Pseudomonadati; phylum Pseudomonadota; class Alphaproteobacteria; order Rhodobacterales; family Roseobacteraceae; genus Ruegeria; species Ruegeria sp. YKSF57. Next base: position 17,859 of record NZ_JBXWQW010000013.1, read on the forward strand.
TCGACCTTGAAATCGATCATGTCGCGTTTGACCTTGACCTGCACCGGCGCGATCTGGCTGTCGAAATAACCGGCTTCGATTGCGGCAGCGGCGCGGGTCTGGCTGGTCAGCGCAAATGCATCCATCTGTTCGCGGCTGACCTGATGTTCATCGGCGACATTCTCGGCGGTGACACCCATATGCCCTGTCCCGAACGGGCAGTTCAGCGCCCCCAGCATCATGTCCAGCGATTTCACGTCACCCATTTTCGCGCCCCAGCGGGCCTGTGTCATGAGGAACGGGCTGCGCGACATGCTTTCCGCTCCGCCGGCAAGCGCGAAATCGGCGTCGCCCACCATCAGGGCCTGCACCGACGACACGATGGCCTGAGCACCCGACCCGCACAACCGGTTCACGTTCATCGCCGGTGTGCCGTTCGGAATGCCCGCCTGCATTGCAGCGACGCGGGATAAATACATGTCGCGCGGCTCGGTATTGATCACATGGCCGAACACGACATGGCCAATCTGCGCCCCCTCGACGCCCGCGCGTTCCAGCGCCGCCTCGGTCGCGACGGTGGCGAGGTCAATTGGGGCGGTCGAGGCCAGCGCCCCGCCAAATGTGCCGATGGCGGTGCGTGCGCCATCCAGGATTACGATGTCGGTCATGTCTCACTCCTCTCGATTCCGCGCCATTATGCACCTGCAGCATTGCCCTGTCTCATGGGACGTACCGTCACAGCCTGAATTGACAAATGACGCTCAAGGGCGCACAGAATCCGTCATGGCGGAAAATACTGACGATATACTGACGCGCCTTCCTGCCCGCCTGAAAGAGGCCCGGCGCGCCCAAGGCCTGTCGCTGGAGGCCGTGGCCAATCTCAGCGGTGTTTCCCGGTCGATGGTCAGCCAGATCGAGCGGGGCGAAAGCAGCCCGACCATCGCGACGCTGTGGAACCTGACACGTGCCCTACAGGTCGATTTCGCGGGATTGCTGGAAGAGACCGATGCAAGCGATCAGATCGAAGTGCTGCGCCACACTGACGTTCCCAGCATCGACAACATGGGGCATGGGTGCCGCATCAAGATCCTGTCCCCACCCGAAGAGGCGGGCGGGCACGAAGTTTATGACATCTTCTTTGAAGCGGGGGGCAGTTTGCGCAGCCAACCGCATTCACGCGGGTGCCGCGAGCAGCTTACGGTTCTTGATGGGATCGTGACCGTCAAGTCCGGTACTGCAGATCAAAAGCTGGCCGCCGGAGACACGGCGAGATACGCGGCGGATGTTCCCCATTCGATAACGTCGGTCGATGGGCCTGCACGCGTCTTTCTGATCGTGAAAACCGGCTAGAGGTTGTCCGGTCGCTCCGTGTCGGGAAGCGACCGGCAAAAGGTTACTTGCCGCGGTCACCGTCGCGGTTGGAAACCTGACCAGCACCTGCGACGCCGCTTTGGCTGCCGACATTTCCCCAACCACCATTGCCGCCGCCACTGACGGCCGAGGCAGTTCCCTTGCCCGGCCCGCCCAGCGCATCGCCAAGCGTGGCGTTGCCGCCGGATACCGACGCCGCCATTCCCTGTGCCAACCCGCTGTTGCCGTTGCCGGTGTTGCCCTGACCGGGGCCTGCAAAGGCGATCGGGACGATCATCATGGTAACCGCTGCGGCAGATAGTACGACTTTCAACATTTCATTGTCTCCCTGACTAACAATGCAGTTTCTACGCAGCTGTATGCCTTCCGGATCAAAATTTATTGGGAATGCTTCGGAGTGCGCCAGGTTTTCCTCAAATGGAAATTCGCCAAAAATCGCGCGATATTAAGGCCTTGCATGCCACCAATGTGCTCAAAGCGCATGCCGAGGAAGTGCGCGATACCATCCCTGCGGATCGGCTGTTGGTCTATGAAACCTGCGGCGGTTGGGAGCTGGTGGGCAATTTCCTGGATGTTGGAAATCGTGGCGACCTCTGTCCCCGCACGAACAGCACCAAACAGTTTCAGGAAGACGGCGCGGTATCAAGGCAATAGCGTTCCGTGTTGATGACAAGCACCAAAGCGTATTCCGTTATCCGGGAAAATTTTCCGTGATATCGAATTCTCTTATTTCGGAATCAAATCCGTTATGATAGACAGCACGAAAGCGAAGGAGGATTCGATGTCCCAAGATTTCCTGACCCATGTCACCGACACGCTCGCCCAGATCGAGGCCGAAGGGCTTTACAAGCGCGAGCGAATGATCACCTCGCCCCAGGGCGGCGAGATCACGGTTGGCGGGCGTCAGGTCATCAACCTGTGCGCCAACAACTATCTGGGGCTTGCCGATCATCCGGATCTGATTGCCGCCGCCAAAGGCGCGATGGAACCGCGCGGGTTCGGCATGGCCTCGGTCCGGTTCATTTGCGGCACGCAGGATATTCACCGTGAGTTGGAGCAGCGCCTAGCAAAATTCCTGAACAAGGACGACGCGATCCTGTTCGCCGCCTGTTTCGACGCAAATGGCGGCTTGTTCGAACCCCTCCTGGGTCCCGAGGATGCCATCATCTCGGACAGTCTCAACCACGCCTCGATCATTGATGGCGTGCGGCTGTGCAAGGCCAGGCGCTATCGCTACCTGAACAATGACATGAACGACCTCGAAGCCTGGCTGAAACAGGCGCGGGCGGATGGTGTGCGGCATATCATGATTGCCACCGACGGCGTGTTCTCGATGGACGGCTACCTCGCCAACCTGCCCGCAATCCGGGCGCTGGCCGACAAATACGATGCGGTGGTGATGGTCGATGACTGCCACGCCACCGGCTTCATGGGGCCGAACGGTGCGGGCACACCGGACCATTTCTGCGTTGATGTGGACATTCTGACGGGAACCTTGGGCAAGGCACTTGGGGGGGCAATCGGCGGCTACATCGCCGGGCCGCAGCCAGTGATTGACCTGCTGCGGCAGCGGGCGCGGCCCTATCTGTTCTCAAACTCGCTGCCGCCTGCCATCGTCGCCGCCGGATTGGAAGCGATCCGTCTGGTCGAAGAGGGCGACATGCTGCGCTCAAAACTTTTCGGCAATGCCAAGTACTGGCGCACAGGTTTGGAAAAGCTGGGTTTCGACCTGCTGCCGGGCGAGCACCCGATCATTCCGGTCATGCTGGGCGAGGCCACGCTGGCACAGGACATGGCCGCGCGGCTGTTTGACGAGGGCGTTTATGTCTCGGGCTTCTTCTTTCCCGTCGTGCCGCGGGGTCAGGCGCGGATCAGGACCCAGATGAATGCGGCGCTGACCAGGGACGAACTTGACCGGGCACTGGCGGCCTTTGGCAAGGTGGGCAAAGAACTGGGGGTAATCTGATGCGACCCAATACAATGAAAGCCCTGGAAAAATCCAAGCCCGAGGAAGGGCTGTGGATGGTGCAGGCCCCGGTGCCCGAGATCGGCCCGGACGAGGTGCTGATCAGAATAAACAAGACCGGCATCTGCGGCACCGACATCCATATCTGGAACTGGGATGAGTGGGCCGCGCACACGGTTCCGGTACCGATGATCACCGGCCATGAATTCGCGGGCGAGATCGTCGAGCTTGGCCGCAATGTCACCGATCTGAAAATCGGCCAGCGCTGCTCGGGCGAGGGGCACCTGATCAAGACCGACAGCCGTCAAAGCCGGGCCGGCAAATTCCACCTCGACCCCGGCACGCGCGGGATCGGGGTGAACGAACAGGGCGCCTTTGCCGAATACCTCAAACTTCCCGCCTTCAACGTGGTACCGCTCCCCGATGACATCCCGGACGAGATCGCCGCGATCCTCGATCCCCTTGGCAACGCCGTCCACACCGCGCTGAGTTTTGATTTGTTGGGAGAGGATGTGCTGATCACCGGCGCGGGCCCCATCGGCATCATGGCCGCCGCCGTCGCACGCCACGCGGGCGCCCGTCACGTGGTGATCACCGACATCAACCCCGACCGTCTGAATCTGGCGAAACACGTGGTTCCGTCCGTCAGAACGGTCGATGTGACCAACGAAGACCTGCGCGACGTGATCCACCAGCTTGGCATGAGCCAGGGTTTCGACGTGGGGTTGGAAATGTCAGGCTCGCAGGCGGCGCTGGATCAGATGGTCGAGTCGCTGGTGATGGGCGGCAAGATCGCTTTGCTGGGCATCCCGCCGGGCAAATCCCCGGTGGACTGGAGCCGCATCGTGTTCAAGGCGATCACCATCAAGGGCGTCTATGGCCGCGAAATGTTCGAGACCTGGTACAAGATGATCGCCATGCTGCAAAACGGCCTCGACGTCAGCCGCGTCATAACCCACCGGTTCAAGGTCGACGAATTTCGTCAGGGCTTTGCCGCCATGAAATCCGGACTGTCCGGCAAGGTCGTGCTGGACTGGATCTAGCAGACAGTGGCTGTGACCATTGCTTAGGCCGTCTCTCTGGCTGAGCAGGCCATGGACCTCTTTTTTGAATGGTGCGGTCAGTTGCCAGAGCAGCACCGACTTTGAAAAAACGGCGAGGTTGGCCTCAATCATTGCCTTGCTTCGCGAGCACCAATGTGTCGCCACCCTCTCAGCTCTTCTTCCACTTGGCCCTGGTTGTCTCCTTGATCGGCCACTCGCATTTCTTCAGGTCAAAGTGATGGCAGGCGACCTTGCCGCTGTTGGTTTCGCGCAGGTGATTCAGGCAGGTGGCCAAGGCCGCAATCATCCGTTTGTCGGTTGTCAAAGCCACATCAACGGCGCTGCCGGTCAGGTGGTACGAGACCTGTTTCCAGTCGGCCTTCTTCATCATCGTTTCAATAAAGGCCTTCTCGTCACCGCGCTGCCGGATGCCGTCCAACTCTTCCCTTAGCTTCTGGTTTCTGGCCAGATAGTAGTAGTAATTGCCGCGCTTCAGATGCCCGTTCCAACCTTTGTACATGCACTCGGCCTGATATTTCTTTGACCGCAGGCCGGACACAACAAGGATGGGCTTGTCGTAAAAGGCGGAAACCTCGTTGAGAACTTCCAAAAGCCGTTTCTTCACGCCCTTGGTCTTGCCGGTCACCTTGCCCTTGGCCTTGGGTTCCGGTTTCTTTTCCGCTTCCTTGGCGGCAACCTTGGCCTCGTCCGCCGCCTTTTTCTGCGCCTCCTTGATCACCTTGTCCGCGATCTTTTTGGCGTCTTCGGGTGTGGCTTCGGCCTTTTTTTCGAACAGGTTCAGAAAGTCGTCATACAGCTCATCGGCATAGGATTCGACCTTGTCAAAGATGTCGCCCCAAATGCTCTTTTCCAGCTTTTCGGACTTTGCCGCCTTTTCGGCGTTCTTGACCGCCTGTTTCAGCGCGCTTTTCTTGGCTTCGACCTTGGCCTGTTCCACCTTTTTGGCATTGGCCTTGGCTTTGGCCGGACCCGCAACAAGCGTCTTGATCGTCGTCTTGCCCGGCGAAATGACATAGTCGGGTTTGAACTTGCACACCCTGAGTTGAAATGCCCCGATCGCGGCCGCAGTCTTCTTGCCGTATTTTCCGTCAACTTTCAGTTTTGGAAACCCGGCGGCCTGAGCAAACGGATTCAACAGGGTCTGAACCTGTTTGACATCCTCGGAATCGTTCGCCTTGTTCTTACCCACAGGCGCCGAAATACCTTTGGCCATGTCCCCCTCCGCCATAAGTATTATGTTCAGAATAGCTTAAAAAAGAGATTCGTGAAAACACGCCCCTTGTCGCGCTGCGCGAAACCTTTTGATCTTTGCCGACTTTCCTATATAGAGGCGCATTCCGTTCCAGAATCCGCCGAGTCCCTGCCCATGTCCGCCAAAGCGCCGATCACTCATGACGTCCTGACCATCCCCCGCAAGCTGCCTGCCGAGGGGAAGGTCAATATTGTGGGCCTCACCCGCGACCGGCTGCGCGAGGTTCTGATCGAACATGGCACGCCCGAGAAACAGGCCAAGATGCGGGTCAACCAGATCTGGCAATGGATTTATCAATGGGGCGTGCGCGACTTTGCCGAGATGACGAACCTCGCCAAGGCCTATCGCGCGCAACTGGCCGAGGCGTTCGTGATCGAAATCCCCGAGGTGGTGACCCGCAAGGTGTCCGAGGACGGCACCCGCAAATATCTCGTCCGCATCGCTGGCGGGCACGAGGTCGAGGTGGTCTATATCCCCGAAGAAGATCGCGGCACGCTGTGCATTTCCTCGCAGGTCGGGTGTACGCTGACTTGTACATTTTGCCACACAGGCACTCAGAAACTGGTACGAAATCTCACATCCGCGGAAATTGTGGGTCAGATCATGATGGCGCGCGACGATCTTGAGGAATGGCCGACACCGGGTGAACCCAAGAACGAAACCCGCCTTTTGTCCAATATTGTACTAATGGGAATGGGCGAGCCGCTTTACAATTTCGACAACGTCCGCGACGCGATGAAGATCGCGATGGACCCCGAAGGCATCTCTTTGTCCCGTCGCCGCATTACCCTGTCGACCTCCGGCGTGGTGCCGGAAATCGCGCGCACCGCGGATGAAATCGGCTGTCTGTTGGCGATCTCGTTTCACGCCACAACAGACGATACCCGCGACATCCTGGTGCCGATCAACAAGCGTTGGAATATAGAAGAATTGCTGGGCGCACTGGCCAGCTATCCCAAGGCATCCAACTCGGAGCGTATTACCTTTGAATACGTGATGCTGGACGGAGTGAATGACACGGACGAAGACGCCCGCCGCCTGATCGCGCACATCAAACGCCACAACATTCCGGCCAAAATCAACCTGATCCCGTTCAACGAATGGCCCGGTGCCCCCTACAAGCGAAGCTCGAACAACCGCATCCGGGCGTTTGCAAACATCATCTACCAGGCCGGATATGCCTCACCCATCCGTACGCCCCGTGGCGAGGATATCATGGCCGCCTGCGGTCAGCTGAAATCCGCAACCGAACGCGAGCGCAAGTCGCGCAAACAGATCGAGTCCGAAGCGGGCCTTTGAAAAACAAGGTGAAATTGATCTGATCCCGGTCTAGGCTCGTATTCAATATCAACAAGGATTGATTGCGAGGGATTTACTCATGTCACGACGTCTCATGTCGGCCGTTGCCTTGCTTGTCGGCAACGCCGTTGGTCTTTTGCTGGCCGCAGCCATTCTTGCGGGCTTTTCCATCGCGCCGCTGTCCTTCATCGTCGTGGTGGTCATATTTACGCTTGTACAAGTGATCGCCGAACCCCTGATCGCAAAGGTCAGCGAAAAAAACGTGCCAGCTCTCAAGGGCGGTATCGCACTGGTCGTGATCTTCGTCGGGCTGCTGATCACCGATTTCATTGCCGCCGGGTTGACGATTGGCGGAGTATCGAACCTGCTGGCCGCCACTTTGCTTGTCTGGCTTGGAGCACTGATCGCGGGGATTCTGCTACCGATATTCGTGTTTAAGGAACTGCGTGAACAGAAAAAATAGGAGGTCTCAATGCAACCCGTCGAGGGATGCCCTGACCGCCTGCCACAATTCCTCTGCCGGTTCGCAACCGACCGAAAGCCGAACAAAGCCCGGGTCAACTGCATCACCCCAGCGCGCGCGCCTCTCTGCGGATGTGTGCACTCCGCCGAATGACGTGGCTGGCCGGATCAGAGCGCAGTCATTGATGAACTGTTCGGCCTTGGCCTCGCTTTCCAGAGTGACCGACAACAGGAACCCGAACCGTCTGGTCTGAGTGCTGGCCAGATTGTGCGACGGGTCCTGTGGCAGGCCCGGATAGCGGATCCGTCGGATAGCCGGGTGTTCGGCAAGTTTTCCGGCCAGCAGCCCTGCCGTTTCGCACATCCGTTCAAACCGAACATCCAGCGTTTCCAGCCCCCGGTGCAGCAGCCAGGATTCCTGCGGGCCGGGGATCGCGCCGGACACTCTCCGCCATTCTTCGACGGATTCCATGAAATCTGCATTTCGACTGGCGACATGCCCCATCAGTACGTCCGAATGCCCCCCCATCGCCTTGGTGTCCGAGGACACCACTACGTCGATCCCCAGATCCAGCGGACGCTGTCCAAGCGGTGTCAAAGTCGTATTGTCGGCAATGGTAATGCCTCCCAAAGCGCGAACATCCCGGGCGATAGCCGCCAGATCGACCATATCCAGACCGGGGTTGGACGGGCTTTCTACAAACACAACATCAAACCCTTCAAATCCGCCATCGCCAAAGCTCATGGTTGGGCGCTCGATCACTGTGACGCCCAGTTTGGCCAAGAAACGGTCGGCCAAAAGCCGGGTCACATAGTAGCCATCCGAAGGAATCAGCACCCGCTGCCCGGCCTTGACCACGGCAAACAAGGCTGCTGAAATCGCGCCCATGCCTGAAGGAAAGCACACACATGGTGCGCCTTCGAGATGCGCCAGCACATGTTCCAGATGTTCCCATGTCGCATTGTTGACGCGGCCGTATCCCGGAAACCCGTCAGGTGTTCCAGGCAAATGGTACATGCTGCTTTGTACCAGAGGCAGGGCAACAGGGTCGCCCTTGCCTAGCGTGTTGCCGCGAAGGTGGAGCATCTCGCCCAATTTCAGGCCATCCGACACTGATTTGTACATGGCTTTTACCCCTTCGACGATCACGTTCGAACCGCCATAGCATTCAAATTGTGGCCGTGGAAGCACAAGAAATGCCTAAGACTCACCTAAAATCCGGTGAATTTCCGCCCTGTTGAACAATTAGTTTCCATTCAGGGGTCAATGCCATGGAGGGGAAGAAATGGCGCAGGCTAATTTTGAAAAAACGGGGATCGAGGCGGGCGTTCTGGACCTGCTTCAGCGTGAGCGGGCGAAGTCGCTGAGCGCGCGGGAATGGAAATTCCGGCTGGCAGGTTTCGGCTATGCGATCAAGGATGTGAAAGGCAAACAGGTTGTGACAAGGCTGCCTGGTGGCGATGAACTTGGGGTTCTTCCGTCGGAACTGCACTAAGCGGTTTCAGACCGAAACCACAGCTGGGCCATTGAATGCGCGCGTCATCACGCCGCCTTCGGTCGCAATGGTATCCTTGCGCATGTGTTCGACTGACTCGCGCACGCGGTTCCATGTGCCTTCGTCCGGATAAACCATTACGATCAGTCCTTCGGTGGGGCTGATCCTGACAAGGTGGCCACTGCTGGCGCCCATCGCCTTGAGTTGGCTGAGCTTTTCTTTGGCCGTCGCAAGCAACGCGCTTTCATCGAGGGTGTCGTCGTAACTCCAGTTGGAAACCGTTACATAGGACATGAGCTCCTCCCTTGGATGCGGTCGAAGCACAGTTTACCACGATTCCCGCTATCTCCCGGGAATTGAATCGCGCGCTGGCGCCGGTTCCCAGTTTTCGATGATGTGCACCGCCTCTTGAGCGGTGTCGACAAAACGGAACAGGTCCAGATCCTCGTCCGATATCGTGCCCGCGTCCGCGAGCGCCTCCCAGTTGATGACCTTTTCCCAGAACGCCCGGCCAAACAGCAGGAAGGGTACCCGTTCCATGCGCCCGGTCTGGATCAGCGTCAGCGACTCAAACAGTTCGTCCATCGTGCCAAAGCCACCGGGGAAGATTGTGATCGCACGGGCGCGCATCAGGAAATGCATCTTGCGGATGGCAAAGTAATGGAAGTTGAAGCTGAGTTCCGGAGTCACGAACAGGTTCGGCGCCTGTTCGTGGGGAAGTACGATGTTCAACCCAATAGAACAGCCGCCTGCCTCATGCGCGCCACGATTGCCGGCTTCCATCACGCCTGGTCCGCCACCAGTGACAATCACGTTTTCGCGGCCGCCGCTTTCCTTGGATTTCTCGGTCATCAACCTGGCAAACTCCCGGGCCTCGTCGTAGTATTGAGACAGGTTTGCCAAGGTTTGCGTGCGTGCTGTGTGCTTTTTTGATGGTTCAGGAATGCGCGCGCCGCCAAACATGACAATGGTCGAGCTGATCTGGCGCTCTGCCATCAACATTTCGGGTTTCAGCAACTCAAGCTGCAGACGCACCGGGCGCAATTCGTCACGGCAGAGAAAGTCGTCATCTGCAAAGGCCAGCTTGTATGCAGGTGAACGGGTTTGCGGCGTATCCGGAACCTCGCTCGCGGTCGAACGGTCAGTATGGGCGTCGCGGAACGGGCTCAGACGGTGGTCTTCTCTCATTGCTGGGGTATCCCTGCTTGCGTGTTTGTGAAACAGCTATAGGTTTCCCGGACAGAGCGCCAGTACCGCCCCGTGACAAGGATGTGAAAATGGATTGGAAGACAGAGATTTCAACGGCAACCCAACGGGTTGTCGGCCACGTTCAGGAAACACCGGTGATGCGGGTTGGCGGGTTCGGATTGGACTATCCTGTCGAGTTGAAGTTGGAGCACATGCAGCACACAGGAAGTTTCAAAGCGCGGGGGGCATTCAACACGCTTTTGAGTTGCAGTGTGCCGGCGGCCGGAGTTGTTGCGGCATCGGGCGGCAATCACGGTGCTGCCGCTGCATATGCCGCGCGGACGCTAGGTTATCCGGCGAAAATCTTTGTGCCAGAGATGGCAGGACCATCGAAAATTGCCTTGATCGAAGGGATTGGTGCGGACCTGACTGTGGTGCCCGGCGAATACGCCAATGCATTGGAATTGGCCCGCGAGCATGAAAGGGCAAGCGGTGCGATGCAGATCCACGCCTATGACGCACAGATGACCGTTGCAGGGCAGGGCACCTGTTTTGCCGAATGGGACGCGCAGGGATTGCAGGCGGATACGGTTCTGATTGCGGTCGGCGGCGGCGGATTGATTTCCGGTGCCTTGGGCTGGTTTCAAGGCGCGCGCAAGGTCGTGGCGGTTGAGCCCGAGACGTCTTGCGCCCTGCATGCCGCGCAGACGGCGGGTGAACCGGTGGATGTCGAGGTTTCGGGGATTGCTGCCAATGCGCTGGGCGCGCGCCGGATTGGCGATATCTGTTTTGGTTTGGCGCGGGGAATCGAAACCGTACTGGTTTCGGATGCGGCCATTGAGCGGGCGCAAGGGGCGCTGTGGCAAGAGCGGCGAATACTGGTCGAACCAGCGGGAGCGACGGCGCTGGCGGCGTTGATGTCGGGTGTTTATCGACCTGAGCCTGGTGAAAGAATGGCGGTTCTGATCTGCGGTGGAAATATCGCGCCTGACCCGTTTTTATCCTGAATTATCGCCTTGAGCATGAGCTTTGCGGGTTTTATCTATAATTCATGACCGCAACGATTGCCGACAAGATTTATGACCGCCTCAGCCGGCAAATCATCACCGGCACGTTGCCTGCGGGTGAAAAGTTGCGGCAGGATCATATCGCGCGCGCCTATGAGACCAGCCACGTTCCGGTGCGCGAGGCATTGCTGAGGCTTGAGGCGCACGGGTTGGCAGAAAGCGAGCCGCGCCGCGGTATGCGTGTGACCGCCTTGAACCCTGCTGAAGTGCGCGAAGTGATCGAGATGCGGGTGGCGCTGGAATCGCTGGCGCTGCAGCATTCGGTTCAAAACATGACACCGACCGCGATCAAGGCGGCAGACGAGGCGCGGGCGGCGTGCGACGAGGCGAAGGATATGCCAACTTGGGAAGCGCGAAATCGCGCCTTTCACCGCTCGGTTCTGACACCCTGTGCCATGCCAAGGCTGCTGCATGCCATTGATGACCTGCATATTGCCAATGCTCGTCATATGTTCGCGCAATGGCGTCAGAAATGGGCGCAGAGAACGGACGCCGATCATGCGGCAATCATTCAGGCTTTGAAGCGTCGGGATGCTCCTTCGGCGATCTCGGTTCTTACCAAACACATTCGCCGTGCCCGGTAGTTAATTAAAATCATTTATAACAACACGTTATAATGTGACTTTTTGTGCCTTGATAATTTATAGATAAAAAATGTAATCCTATTTAAAGTAGAGAAATTAAATCTATAAAATGGAGCGATGCATGAAACCCTCTCACCAAGCCGCCCTTCCTTCTTTTGGAGCGTTGGGCCTGTCCGGTCAGGCTCTGCGCATAGCCGTGGGCGTTCTTCTGTTGACACTCAGCGCCAAGGTGCAGGTTCCGTTCTGGCCCGTGCCGATGACGCTCCAGGTAGCCGCGGTCATGGCAATAGCCGCCGCTTACGGTGCTCGTTTGGGAACCGCCACGCTGGTTGGATATCTTGTTGCGGGGGCCGCCGGCTTCCCCGTATTCGCGGGAACCCCGGAAAAGGGCATCGGTCTGGCTTACATGTTCGGTGGCACCGGCGGATACCTGTTGGGCTTTGTTGTGGCGGCCGCGATGGTCGGCTGGGCTGCCGGCAATCTGCGCAGGTTATTTCTGTGGCCCGCTATGCTGTTGGGGTTGGGCGTGGTTTATGGGTTTGGGTTGGCTTGGCTCGCGCAGTTTGTGCCGTCGGATAAGGTGCTGGCCTACGGCTTTACTCCCTTTGTCGCGGGCGATCTGGTCAAAATCACGCTGGCAGCTATCATTGTTCTGGGGCTCCCCGGCGGCCTGATGGCCAAAATTCGCGGGACCAAATCGGATGCTTGATCAGGGCCAAACCCTCCGCAGCGATTGGTCGGTGGACGAGGTGGAGGCGCTGTTGCGCCTTCCCTTGCTGGACTTGGTGGGGCGCGCGAATGCGGTTCACCGTATTCATCACGACCCCGAAGACATTCAAAAAGCCAGCCTGCTATCGATCAAGACCGGTGGCTGTCCCGAGGATTGTGCCTATTGCCCGCAATCGGCGCATCACCGAGAGGTAGAGTTGACCAAGGAAAGACTGATGAACCCGGAGCAGGTTTTGTCGCTGGCCAAACGAGCCAAGGAGGCCGGGGCAGAACGGTTTTGCATGGGTGCGGCCTGGAGACAGGTCCGCGACGGAGAAGAGTTTGACAATGTGCTGGAGATGGTCTCGGGTGTGCGTGTGCTGGGTATGGAGGCCTGCGTGACCTTGGGTATGCTGAAGCAGCATCAGGCCAATCGCCTCGCCAACGCTGGATTGACCGCCTACAATCACAACCTTGACACATCGCCGGAGTTCTATGGCGCGATCATCGGGACGCGAACCTATCAGGACCGACTGGAAACTCTGTCCTATTGCCGGGACGCAGGCATCGCCCTGTGTTGCGGTGGCATCATCGGAATGGGCGAAAGCCTGCGTGATCGCGCCTCGATGCTGCAGGTTTTGGCGACCTTCAACCCGCATCCGGAAAGCGTTCCGATTAATGCGCTGATCCCGATCGAGGGCACACCGCTGGCGCATCGCAAAAAGGTCGGAATCTTTGATCTGGTGCGCATGGTGGCAACCGCCCGGGTCATCATGCCCAAAGCGCGCGTGCGCCTGTCTGCAGGGCGGTCTGAATTCTCAACGGCCGAACAAGCGCTGTGTTTCCTGGCTGGCGCGAACTCGGTCTTTTATGGGGATGTTTTGCTGACCGCCCCCAACGCGGGAACTGGCAACGACCGCGAAATGTTTGCGGCGTTGGGCGCCCTTGGCGACGACTGACGCAAAGGGGCCAATGAGCGTCGCATTGCGTCTTGGCCCCTGCTTGCTTATAGGCCACACCAACGTGACGAGATTCTGCAGGGAGTAGACCCATGTCCAACGCGCAGCTGGAAGCCGCCATCGAAGCCGCCTGGGAGGCGCGCGACACCGTCACGCCGTCCACCGGCGGCGAAACCCGTGAAGCCATTGAGGCCACGCTGAACGCGCTGGACAGCGGCAACCTGCGCGTGGCCGAGAAGATGGAAAACGGCGACTGGCACGTGAACCAGTGGGCCAAGAAGGCCGTGCTGCTGGGGTTCCGGCTGAAAGACATGGAGCAACAGGATGGCGGCCCGCAGGGCGGCCATTGGTGGGACAAGGTCGACAGTAAGTTCAAGGGCTGGGGCGACAATGAGTGGACCGCCGCCGGGTTCCGGGCAGTGCCAAACTGCATCGTGCGTAAATCGGCCTATATCGCGCCGGGTGTGGTGCTGATGCCGTCGTTTGTAAACCTCGGCGCTTATGTCGACAGCGGTACCATGGTGGACACTTGGGCCACCGTCGGGTCTTGCGCCCAGATCGGCAAGAACGTGCACCTGTCGGGAGGTGTCGGCATCGGCGGCGTGCTGGAACCGATGCAGGCGGGTCCGACCATTATCGAGGACAACTGCTTTATCGGGGCACGTTCGGAAGTGGTCGAGGGCTGCATCGTGCGCGAAGGCTCGGTCCTGGGCATGGGGGTGTTCATCGGCAAGTCGACCAAGATCGTCGACCGCGACTCCGGCGAAGTGATGTATGGTGAAGTGCCGCCTTATTCGGTGGTGGTTGCAGGCTCGATGCCATCTAAGAATGGGATCAACCTGTATTGCGCCGTGATCGTGAAACGGGTGGACGAAAAGACCCGCTCGAAAACCGGAATAAATGAGTTGTTGCGCGACTGAACTGGCAGTCATCAAGGGAGTCAATGGGCCACCAAGAAAGGTGCGCAACAGGATTTCAGACTGCCGACTTGCCTGCCTTGAGCGGATTCGGTTGACCGGTCAATGCCGCAAGGGTAAGGCGGCTGCATGGAAAAGAAAAAGAAGGCATCGCGCCAGCAGGTTTATACGCTGCTGGTCCAGATTGGTCGCAAGGAAGGCGATGGGCTGCCCAAAGATGCAACTGGAGCGGCCCTGATGTGCTATGCCAGCGGCGTGGACGAGGCAGAGGCGGTGCGCGAGACGGTCGCGATCCTCAAGCAAGCCGATACTGCCCCGCTGGACGTTACCGGTTACGGAACCTTGGAAGAGCGTGAGGCGGAAGGTCACGAGATCGACGCTGAAGAGCGTGCCTTGATGCAGAGGGCGCTGGAAGAAAACGCAGTGATCGTGGCGCAGATGACGCCGTTTTACGACGAGGTCGGACAGATCTGACGGTCAATTCCTGACACCGAACCACTTGCGATAGATCTTGTCATAGGTGCCGTCTTCGCGCAGCGCCAAAAGTGCCTGATTAACGTCTTCGACCAGCGGAGAGCCAGACGGGAAAGCGATCCCGTAATTCTCCCTCAGGAACACATTACCGGCCATCGTAGCCTTCTTGCGTCCATCATGGGTTGCATAATATGACAGAATGGGCGCATCGAACACAACCGCATCCAGTTCCCCTTCCTCGAAATCAGCCAGCAACGGCGTCAACCCGTCGTAACCCGCATACTCAAGCTCGCGTCGTTCGAGAAAACTCGCGGCGGTGGAGTTGCTGATCGTTCCGACCCGTTTGCCATACAGATCGTTGATCGAATTTACTGCGCCGCTGATGGCATCGACGGTCATGACCGAAGTGATCTTGGCGGTGAAAACCGAAACAATAAAGAGGGAAGAGACGACCAGTATCACGCCAAAAACCCGGCCGAATGCAGTTCTCGGCACACGTTCCTCGAACCCGCCATTCACCACTAGGTTCAACGCCCACCAGAACGAGGGAAACCAGGCCTCGTGCAGTTTGCGATCGAAATAGGGTTGAGCGCGTCGCTCAAAATACCACATCACCATTCCACCGCCCAAGAGAACGCCGAACGCCAACCCAATGGCAATGAACAGTTCTCGGACCAGCAATGCATTGAGCAGCGAAGGGCTGCGCGCAGCATCGGACGGCACCATTATCTGCAAGCCCGCCTCGAATATCGGCTGGCTGAAATCCATTCGCGTTTCGCGCGAAGCGGTAATCGAGATATTGGCGATGGCCAGTTCCGCATCGCCTTTTTCGACGGTTTCCAGCATATCGGAGAATCCGTCGACCCTTTTGATGGTGTAGGCAACATTAAGCGAGCGTGCGAGCGCGTTTAACAGGTCGATGGAAAAACCTGTATCCGCACCATCCTCGATAAATGAAAACGGCGGACGGGTCACTGTCGTGACCGTCAGTGTTTGCGCCTGGCTTTGCTGGGACAGAACCACGATAGTCAGGCATAGTATGGCAAGAAGTGTGCGCATCGCTGTGTATCACCTGTTTGCGGCCCTCTATCGCAATTTGGGTCAGTCGGGCAAGGTTAACGCCAGTTCACTCGGCGTTGTTTTCGGTTTTTTGTGGTAGAATTTGTCGTTTCATCACGCTTTTAGGAATTCCGTGCCCAAGGGTTGGCAATCTGGACGATTCATAGAATGTGTGCTTTTAACCCGAACCCTGAAACGAGAGTGACCCGATGACGCCAACAGACGCAGCACAACTGACAGCCGAACTGATCCGCTGCCCTTCGGTGACACCCTACGAAGGTGGCGCTCTGATTCTGTTGGAACGCGTGCTCGCCGAGGCCGGGTTCGTTTGCGTTCGGGTTGACCGCGGCGGCGTTAGCAACCTGTTTGCACGTTGGGGCGACAAGGCGCACGCCCGCAGTTTTGGGTTCAACGGGCACACGGACGTGGTTCCTGTCGGTGACGAGGCAGCGTGGAGTGTCTCTCCATTCGGGGCAGAGATACGGGAGGGAACCTTGTATGGCCGAGGTGCGACAGACATGAAGTCGGGCGTCGCAGCGTTTGTTGCTGCCGCAGTGGATTTCGTGCGGCAGACGCCGCCGGACGGTGCCATTGTCCTGACCATCACCGGAGATGAAGAAGGGGACGCCATAGACGGCACAACCGCACTGCTGGACTACATGGATCAGGCAGGCGAGCGCATGTCGGCTTGTCTGGTGGGTGAACCGACCTGCCCGGACCACATGGGCGAGATGATCAAAATCGGTCGGCGCGGGTCGATGACAGCATGGTTCACGGTGACCGGAGTGCAGGGGCATTCGGCCTATCCGCACCGGGCAAAGAACCCCCTGCCGGCGATGGCGCGCCTTATGGATCGTCTGGCGAGTCACAAGCTGGATTCCGGAACCGACCATTTCGACCCCTCGACTTTGGCGGTTGTCACGATTGACACTGGAAACTCGGCCACAAATGTCATTCCGGCACAGTGCAAAGCCGCGATCAATATCCGGTTTAATGACCTCCACTCAGGTGCGAGCCTGACTGAATGGCTGCAAGGCGAGACCGATCATGTTGCCGGGGAATTCGGTGTTCAGATCGATGTGAAGGTCAAGATATCGGGCGAGAGTTTCCTGACACCTCCCGGTGAGCTGTCCGATCTAGTTGCAAAAGCCGTAGAGGCCGAAACCGGCATATCGCCCGTTCTGTCAACTTCGGGCGGAACCTCGGATGCCCGTTTTGTTATGACCCGCTGCCCGGTGGTCGAGTTCGGTCTGGTCGGAAAAACCATGCACCAGGTGGATGAGTGCGTCGAGGTTGCGCAGATTCACCAACTCAAGGCAATCTATGCCCGTATCTTGCGGGACTATTTTTCCTGACCGATGCAGAAAACACTGGTCATCATGGTCAAGGAGCCTCGTCCCGGTCGCGTCAAAACGCGGCTAGGGCGGGACATGGGCATGGTGAGGGCGGCATGGTGGTTTCGGCATCAAACGCGCGCGCTGATCCGGCGGCTGCGCGATCCACGCTGGCGGATCGTATTGGCCGTTGCGCCGGATCGGGAGGGTCTGGCCAGCCGGGTCTGGCCCGCTGATTTGCCGCGATCGCCGCAAGGCTGCGGGGATTTGGGTGCCCGAATGACCCGGCAATTGCGGTCCGTGCAAAACGGCGCCGTCTGCCTGATCGGGGCAGATATTCCAGGCGTTGGGCGTGACCATGTGAGACGTGCATTCGCGGCCCTTGGCGGGGCCGACATGGTCTTTGGCCCGTCAGTTGATGGCGGGTACTGGCTGGTCGGGGCACGGCATGCACGTGTTCTACCGCGGAGCCTGTTTCGGGATGTGAGATGGTCGACCGAGCACGCATTGGCGGATACTCTGGCATCCGTTTCCGGCTGTCGGGTCGCGTTGGTGGATCGGCTTAGGGACGTGGACACGTCATCCGATCTGGAAGCGACCATGGTGACCGGGCGGGCTTCGTCGCTTTTGCGATGACGAAGGTTTGCGGTCGTGCTACGGCGGAAACATGACTCGCATTCCTTCCAAGCAGGAGATTCTTGAATGGATCTCGGCGCACCCAACCCTGACCTCGAAACGCGATATCGCCAAGGCCTTTGGGATCAAGGGCTCGGATCGTATTGACCTCAAGCGTGTTCTCAAGGAACTAGAGGTCGAAGGACATCTGGAAAAACGCCGGCGCAGCTATCGCGACCCGGATCGTTTGCCGCCAGTCAGCGTTCTGCAAGTCAAAGCGCCGAACGCCGATGGCGACCTGTTCGCCCGGCCGTTGGAATGGCATGGAGAAGGGGTTGAACCAATCGTGGTGGTCATCCCACGTGCAAGTGACCCGGCGTTGGGCGAAGGCGACCGGATTCTGGCGCGCCTGACTCTTGTACACGAGGAAGATCACAACTATGAGGCGCGCCTCATCCGCCGTATCGGTGCCAATCCGCGCCGAATTGTCGGCATCTTCCGGAAAGGCGCTGAAGGCGGCCGCATTGTTCCTATCGACAAGGCGGGTCAGACCGAGTGGCTGGTGCCGGAAGGGGCCGTGCATGGGGCCAAGGACGGTGAACTGGTCGAGGCTGAACAAGCAGGCCCCAAGAACCGCATGGGACTGCCGCGTGCGCGCATTGTTGAACGATTGGGCGATCCGTCTGCGCCCAAGGCGGTGTCGCTGATCGCCATTCACCAGCATGGCATTCCTGACGATTTTCCGGATGTGGTGATCGAAGAAGCAGACAGCTGCAAACCTGCGGGCCTGCAAGGGCGCGAAGATCTGCGCGACATGCCGCTAGTCACGATCGACCCATCGGATGCGAGGGATCGGGATGACGCCTGCTATGCCCATGCAGATGACGATCCGAAGAATCCCGGCGGACACGTCATCTGGGTCGCTATTGCGGACGTTGCCGCCTATGTCCGACCCGGTACGGCGTTGGACCGAGAAGCCCGAAAGCGCGGCAATTCGAGTTATTTCCCGGATCGCGTAGTGCCCATGCTGCCGGATCGGTTGTCAGGCGATTTGTGTTCGCTGCACGAAGGCGTGCCGCGCGCCTGTATTGCTGTCCGGATGCAGATCGACGCCGATGGCAACAAGCTTGGCCATCGTTTCGTGCGAGGTCTGATGCGCTCGGCGGCCGCGCTGAACTATGCCGAGGTGCAGGACGCGATAGACGGCAATCCGAATGATCGCACAGACCCATTGCTAAGTAACGTTCTGAAGCCGCTCTATTCCGCTTATAATGCGTTGAAAGCGGCTCGCGAGGCGCGGCAGCCGCTGGATCTGGACCTGCCCGAGCGCAAGATCGTGTTGGGGGACAACGGCCATGTCGAAAGCGTTGCCTTCCGGGAACGGCTGGATGCGCACCGACTGATCGAAGAGTTCATGATTCTGGCGAATGTCTCTGCCGCCGAAACCCTGATCGCCAAGCGGCGTCCGCTGCTGTTCCGGGTACATGAGGAACCGGCGCCAGAGAAGCTTGAATCCTTGCGTGAAACCGCTCAGGCTGCAGGGCTGAACCTGGCCAAGGGACAGGTGCTGCAAACCCGGCACTTGAATGCGCTGCTGAATGCGGCGGCGGGAACGGATGAGGCGGAGCTGATCAATCTCAGCACCCTCCGTTCGATGGCGCAGGCTTACTACAGCCCGGAGAATTTTGGCCATTTCGGGTTGGCCCTGCGAAATTACGCGCATTTCACATCCCCGATCCGACGATACTCGGACCTTATTGTGCATCGGGCGCTGATTTCGGCGCATGGGTGGGGCAAAGATGGTCTGACCGAGGATGAAATTGATCGCCTTGAGGAAACCGCAAACCACATATCGGATACCGAGCGCCGGTCTATGATGGCCGAACGTGACACGACAGACCGATATCTTGCAGCCTATCTGAGTGAGCGGGTCGGCAACGAATTCACAGGCCGTATCAGTGGCATAGCGCGCTTTGGGGCGTTTGTTAAGCTTGATGAAACCGGTGCTGACGGGTTGATTCCTGTGCGCTCGCTCGGGCGTGAATTTTTCCATTTCGACCGCGAGGCCGGGACACTGATGGGCGCCGACACCGGCCTGCTGATCGCAATTGGCCAGCGTGTTACGGTACGACTGACCGAAGCGATTCCGGTGACCGGCGGGTTGGAGCTGGAATTGCTGTCCATCGACGATCAAGTGGTTCCAAGAGGGCGTGGGTCGGCCCGCCGTGGGGTGAAAAGGAAAACCGCCAGTACCAAGCGCAAGAAAGACAAGATCAAGCGAAAGATTGAACGCAAGCGCCGCCAGAGATGAAAAGTAGCTGAAAGAAAAGTCACTGGCAGCGGGAGAACGGACAAAAAGTTGCAGGGCGGATGAAATGTCCGTTTCCTCAGGCGTCGATGTGTGCACGACGTGCGGGCGGCGGAGTTTTGCGAAACAGAATATTGACTGCTTTGTGAAAAGCCGGATTCGCGATACCCTGTTATCGAGCAGATAATCGGGAAATCCGGAATGAAAATGTGTATCAGCGGCGTTGCCCTCGCCGCAATTTGGGCAACAGGCGTGTCAGCAGACACATCGCAACAATCGAACCGGCCAAAGGTGCGGGCCGATCAGGCCGTCATTCACTTGGCATCGGCTGACCTTACGACGTCGCTGCGCCCGATTTTGCGTCCAGTCGAAGAGGTAGAGCAAGTGAGTGCAAGTGTGTCGAACGCACGGTTCCAGGCATGGATCGGGGCATTCAAGTTGCGTGCGCGGGATCAGGGCATCTATCATTCGACTCTGGATCGGGCTTTTCAAAGCGTGACATATGACGCGGATGTAGTGAAGCGTGATCGTAACCAATCCGAGTTTACAAAGACGATCTGGGACTATCTGGACAGCGCGGTTTCGGATGTGCGAGTGCAGAATGGTAGAGCAGCACTTGCGAAACACAATGCAACGCTGGAACGGATCGAGGCTAAATACGGTGTCGAAAAAGAAGTCGTATTGGCGATTTGGGGACTGGAAAGTGCCTATGGTTCCTTCAAGGGAAACAACAGCACGATCCGGTCATTGGCGACGCTGGCGTTCGATGCGCGCCGTGCGCAGTTCTTTGAGGCGCAGTTGCTCGCCGCGCTCAGGATTGTTCAGGCAGGGGATGTAGCGCCTTCGGATATGACGGGCAGTTGGGCTGGCGCGATGGGGCATACACAATTCATGCCAACGTCCTATCTGGAACATGCCGTCGATTTCACCGGGGATGGAAAACGAGACATCTGGTCGGACGACCCGTCGGACGCGTTGGCGTCGACGGCGTCATATCTGGCAGGGTTTGGCTGGACCAAGGGACAACCCTGGGGTGTCGAAGTCGTGCTTCCCGAAGGGTTCGACTATTCCAGTGCCAAACGCGACTACACACAGGCGCCGTCGGATTGGGCTGCATTGGGGGTCGTCGGGACCGATGGCAAGTCTGTCGCTGATTTCGGACCTGCGTCAATACTGCTGCCAGCGGGCGGTCAGGGCGCAGCTTTCATGATCTTCGACAATTTCGAAGTGCTCGAACGCTATAATTCCGCCGATGCCTATGTCATTGGCGTAGGGCATCTGGCGGATCGGATCGGAGGCGGTGCCGCGATTCAAGCCAACTGGCCACGTGGAGATCGCGCCCTATCCTTCTCCGAGCGAAAAGAATTGCAACGGCGACTGACGCGGGCCGGGTTCGATACGGAAAAGATTGATGGGCGTATCGGGCCGCTGACCATCAACGCGGTCCGATCCTATCAGTTGGCAGAAGGCCTGTTGCCGGATGGCTATCCTTCGCTGCAGCTATTGAACCGGCTAAGATGAAAAGGGGCCTTTCGGCCCCTTTGTCTTAGGTCGGTGACATGCCTCTGAGCCGTTCCGAGCGGCGCCGCAGCATCTCGACCGTGGTCAACAGACCAATCGAGATCACCACAAGAATTGTCGCGACCGCCAGAATGGTCGGTGAGATTTGTTCGCGCAAGCCGGTGAACATCTGCCAAGGCAGCGTCTTTTGACCGGCGGAGCCTACGAACAGAACCACGACCACTTCGTCGAACGACGTGATGAATGCGAACAATCCGCCGGAAATAACTCCGGGGAGGATCAGAGGCATCTGGATTCGGAAGAAGGTCGTCACCGGCCCCGCACCCATATTCGCGGCTGCCCGAGTTAGCGATCGGTCAAAACCAACCAGCGTGGCCGTCACCGTGATGATGACAAACGGAATGCCAAGGGCCGCATGGGCCAAAACCACGCCGAAATACGTACCTTGCAGGCCGATCCGGCTGTAGAAAAAGTACATGCCAGCAGCCGAGATGATCAACGGCACGATCATTGGGGAAATCAGGACCGCCATGATCGCACGCCGGAACGGCACGTGGGGTTGGCTGAGACCAATGGCTGCCAGTGTGCCGAAGCCAACCGAAAGCAGTGTCGCCATAGGAGCAATTTTCAGCGAATTCCAGAGCGCCTGTTGCCAGTCATCGTTTGTGAAGAAGTCCTGATAGTGTTTCAGCGAATAGCCGGCAGGATCAAAGCGCAGCATCTCCGGAGTAAAGGTGAAAAAGTCCTGGGCATTGAAGCTGAGAGGCATCACCACAAGGATCGGAGTGATGAGGAACACGAAAATCGCGCCACAGATCACCCGGAAAGTGTAGTGCCAAAGCACCTGTCCTGGTGTCAGATAGGGGGCCAGATGCGCCCGGTAGCGCGACGTTGCCAGCCAAAAGATGAACCAGCCGGCGAACCAGCCGAACAGGGCGCCGACCACGGCTGCTGATAGACCACCAAGCGCGAAGCCCGCGAGAAGAAAGCCTGCAAATATGATCCAGCGCAGCGTTTTTTCCTTGTCGGCCATACCTGCAAGGACAAATCCCAAGGCAGCAAGAAGCGCCGCGCCGACAACGATGCCGATCAGGCCTGATCCCTGCGCTGTGCCGACGAAGAGACCAAAGAAGGCTCCGGCAGCACCGGCAACGGCGGCAACGAATCCTGGGGTTTGAGGTTGGACGGGTGTTAGTGCCATGTTTTCTTACCCCAGCTTCACGTTGTCGATGCCCACGATCTTGTCGTAGGTCCAGTAGAGCAGCAGAACCACCGCCAGCAGGATCGTTCCGAGCGCCGCGGCCAGACCCCAGTTGAGCGAGGACGAGATGTGGAAGGCGATCCGGTTGGAGATGAAGACACCCTTGGTGCCGCCAACGAGTTCGGGCGTGATGTAGTAGCCGATGGCGAGGATGAACACGAGGATCGAACCTGCGCCGATTCCTGGCACCGATTGCGGGAAATAGACCCTCCAGAATGCCGTCCAGTTGGTAGCGCCCAAAGACTTGGCCGCACGCAGATATGACGGGTTGATTGTCTGCATGACTGAATACATCGGCAGGATCATGAATGGCAGCAGGATGTGGGTCATCGCCACGATGGTGCCGAACTGGTTGTTGATCATCACCAATCGCGAGTCATCAGCGACCAGTCCCAGCCAGACCAACGTTTCGTTGATGACGCCCTGTTGCTGCAACATCACTTTCCAAGCAGAGGTACGCACCAATAGCGACGTCCAGAATGGCAACAATACGAGTATCATCAGGATGTTCGCTGTCCGGGTCGGAAGGTTGGCCAGAATCCATGCCACCGGGTAACCCAGAACGATGCAAGCGCCGGTAATCACAAGCGACATGATAAAGGTACGGATGAACAGTGTGATATAGATGCGCTCGTTTTCCTGGCGGGCTTCGACACCATCGTTACCTTTGCGCAGGTCGACAGAGTTCAGGAAATACCCATTGGTTATCTTTGGCGAGTAGGTCTGGATGGTGCGCCAGACTTCGACATCGGCCCACCGGTCGTCGATTTTGAGGAACTGCTCCTTGAAAGGACCATCACTTTCGGTATCCCACTTGCTGACGCGTCGACCAGCTTTTCGAAACAGAGAAGAAATCCCGGGGTTTTCATAGTTCAGACGCGAACCCACGCGGGTATGCAACTTGGCTTCGGCGGCAACCTTCATGTCTACCGCCATTGCGGCGAAAACCGCCTCGTCCGGCGCTTCACCTGTATTCGGGTCCCAATCCCGTAGAGCAACGACAGTATTGGGCAGAGTGTCCGCAACGATATTGTTCTCTACCGAACGGAACAACATGTCCACAATCGGCAGGATGAAGGTCAGCAACACGAAGAGCAGGAGTGGCGCAATCAGCATGAGCGCGCGCATTTTTTGCATTCGCAATGCCCGTGCCAGACTTCGCTTTAGCGGTGTCCCATCAGCGGCCAGAACGCGGCCGGTATGCGTAGTATCGCTCATCTACTTTCCCCGTTGCTTGCTGCCCGTTCACAGCATGAGCGGTCTTGTTTGACCGTCGTTTTTCGTAAATCCGCAAGGAGGCGACGCGCCCCCTTGCAGATTTCGTATTGGCTTACTTCGCCAACCAGGCTTGGAATTTTGCGTTCAGGTCGTCACGGTTGTCTGCCCACCACTCGTAGTCGTAGATATGAGTGTTGGAAGCATTCGCAGGATCGGTCGGCATGTGCGGAGCCATGTCGATTCCCAGTTCTGCGTGCTGGCCAACCAGCGGTGCCGAAGACTTGCGGGCCGGGCCGTAGGAGATGTACTTGGCTTGATCCGCCAGACGCTGAGTATCGGTAGCGAAAAACAGGTAGTCCAGCGCGCGTGCCTTGCGCTCAGGGCTCAGGCCTGCGGGAATGATCCAACCATCAAGGTCGAACGACTGCATGTCCCAAAGCATACCGATCGGCTGCCCCTGTTCGGCAATAGCCGAGAACAAACGACCATTGAAGGTCGATCCCATGACAACTTCGCCGTCGGCCAGAAGCTGTGGGGTTTCCGCACCAGCGGTCCACCAGACCACTTGGTCCTTGATTGTGTCGAGTTTGGCCAGTGCCTGCTCAACGCCTTCGGGCGTGCTGAGCGTGTCATAGATGTCTTCTTTGGCAACACCGTCGCAGTAGAGGGCCCATTCCATGTTGTCGATCGGGCGTTTCTGCAGCGAACGCTTGCCCGGATACTTTTCAAGGTCAAAGACGTCGCAGACGGTGGTCGGCGGAGTATCCCCAACCAAGTCGGTGCGATAGCCGAAAGTTGTCGAATAGACGATTTGCGGAACAAAGCAGTCGGAAACGATCAGTTCGCCAAAGTCCTCAGTTGCCGGCGTCCCATCGGGAGCCGCGGCGAGAATCGCATCGTGATCCAGTTCTTCCGCCAAGCCTTCGTCGCAAAGGCGCATGGCGTCAGATGCCACGACATCAACGACGTCCCAGGTGACGTTGCCGGCTTCGTTCATTGCCCGGAGCTTTGCGACTGCTTCGGCCGAGCTTTCGTCGTTGATGATCTTGACGCCGGTCTTTTCCGAGTACGGAGTGTGATAGGCGTTCTGCTGCGAGGCAGAATACGCGCCGCCCCAGGACACGATGGTCATTTCATCGGCCATGTCCTGCGCAATCGCGGCAGGAGCAATGAGTGCCGTCGTAGCAACCAGAGTAGAGAGTTGCGAAAGTTTCATGTTTATCTTTCTCCTTGTTGAACTTGGTTCTTGTGGTGGATTGCGCGCCGAAGTGGACAATCCAGCGCGCAAGAGCGCCTTGTTAAGCATCAAGTGCGCGGCAGTCCTCGGGAAGCCAGCCGATCTCAATCTGCTGGCCCGGCTGCAAGCGGACTTGGTCCGGCGCGTTACGGGTTTTGATGATGAATTCATCGTTCCCGGCAACGCGCAAACGTGTGCGGAAGATATCGCCCATGTAAATGAACTCCAAAACTTCGGCGTTCAGTGTGTGGGCGCCTTTCTGCAAACGTTCCTTGTTGTATTCAACTCGCTCTGGACGAATGGAAACCCGTGTGCGTTCCCCCGGTTTGCTTACGTTGACCGGTTTGCAATCGATCAGACCGCCGCCGTCCAACTGGACAACTGCGATACCGTCCTTGATTTCCTTGACTTCGCCTTCGAGCGTATTGTTCTCGCCGATGAACTGGGCCACGAAGCTGTTGGACGGTTCCTCGTACAGAGTATCTGGCGGAGCGAGTTGTTGGATGACGCCGTCGTTGAACACCGCGACCCGGTCGGACATTGTCAACGCTTCGGTCTGGTCGTGGGTCACATAGACCACCGTGATACCCAGGCGGTGCGCCAGGTGGGTGATTTCGAACTGCATCTTTTCCCGCAGTTGCTTGTCCAGTGCACCCAGAGGTTCGTCCATCAGAACCAGTTCCGGTTCGAAAACCAGAGCGCGGGCCAAGGCGATCCGCTGTTGCTGACCACCTGAAAGCTGCGCCGGCCGGCGTCCACCGAATGCGCCCATTTCGACCATGTCAAGCGCGCGCTTGACCTTCTCTTCGCGCTCGGACTTGCCCATATTTCGGACTTCCAGCGGGAAAGAGAGGTTTTCGGCAATCGTCATGTGCGGGAACAGGGCATAGTTTTGAAACACCATGCCGATGCCGCGTTTATGAGGTGGGATGTTGTTAATGGAAACGCCACCAAGCCGGATGTCGCCGTGAGTGGCAGTTTCGAAACCGGCCAGCATCATCAGGCATGTGGTTTTTCCGGAACCCGACGGACCGAGCATCGTCAGAAACTCGCCTTTGGGCATTGTTAGATTGAGATCTTTGACGACCAGAGTCTCGCCGTCATAGCTTTTTTGCACGCGCTCAAATTCGACGAACGCGCTGTTGTTCGAAGCGTCGGCCAAGTTGTCTCCCCATTTGCTGTTAGGCAGATTTCCTCTGCGCTTTTTGTGATCTAATCACACCAAGCATAACGAGCGCTAGGCATGAAATTAATAAATTTCGGTGACCGAAAGTAAGATTTTCGTCATTACCGCGTATAGGGTCACTGATTTCTGTCGTTGGAATTTGAATGCAGCTTTGGTATGCGGCAGCGACTCAGAGCGACACTATTGTGCAACAATGCGACATTCTTTGGATGTGTATCCGGTTTTGGTTGCACACAGGAAGAAGCTGCCGTTGCACAAGTTGCAAGAATTGGGCCGGTCATTCGAAATGACCGGCCATGCCTCAAGTTGTCCTGGCTTTTTGGCCGAGTGTTACGCAGCTTCCTTCAAAAGATCCCTGTCAAGGATTTCGGCATAAGCTTCGTCCAGTGACTTGCGGATGCGGACAAACATCTCGTCGATCTCTGTATGGGTGATAACCAGTGGCGGAGAAATGATCATGCGGTCGCCGACATGGCGCATGATCAGGTTGTTTGCAAAACACTTGTCGCGGCAAATGTATCCGATCGTACCTGGTTCGGACGCAAATTTTGCCCGTGCCTCTTTGTTGGGGGTCAGGGCAATCGACGCCATCATACCGACGATCTTGGCTTCTCCAACCAGTGGATGATCGATCAGGGCTTCCCACTTTTCCTTGAGGTATGGGGCGGTCACGTTTTTCACACGCCCGACAATGTCTTCTTCCTCCATGATGCGGAGGTTTTCCAGAGCGACTGCTGCGGCAACAGGATGGCCCGAATAGGTATAGCCGTGGTTGAATTCCACACCTGCAATCACTTTGGCAACCTCGTCGCAAACGATCGAGCCGCCTATTGGTGCGTAGCCCGAGCTGAGGCCTTTGGCGATGGTCATGATATGCGGTTTGATGCCAACAGTTTCCGAGCCGAACCAGTTGCCAGTACGACCGAAGCCACAGATCACTTCATCCGCGATCAAGAGGATTTCGTATTTGTCGCAAATCCGCTGGATTTCAGGCCAATAGCTGTCGGGCGCCACGATCACACCGCCCGCGCCCTGAACCGGTTCGGCAATAAAGGCGGCAACGCGGTCTTCGCCAAGCTCGAGAATGGCTTCTTCCAATTCACGTGCGCGTGCAAGGCCGAATTCTTCGGGGTCCATGTCAGTGCCTTCGGCCCACCAGTTGGGTTGATTTATATGGTGGATGTTCGGAATCGGGATGCCGCCCTGAGCGTGCATTGCCGGCATCCCGCCGAGCGAGGCAGAGCCGACGGTGGAACCGTGATAACCGTTCTTGCGGCTAATGATGATATTCTTGCCAGATTTACCTTTGCTGTCCCAATAGGTACGCACCAATCGAATGTTCGTGTCGTTGGCTTCGGAGCCGCTCCCAGCAAAGAACACATGATTCAAGTCACCAGGCGCCAGGTTAGCGATCTTTTCCGCCAATGCGATCGCAGGAACATGGGTCGTCTGAAAGAACGTATTGTAATAAGGCAGTTCCCGCATTTGCCGCGCGGCGACCTCCGCAAGCTCGTCGCGGCCATAGCCGATGTTTACACACCACAGGCCTGCCATGGCGTCCAGAATCTCTTCCCCCTCACTGTCGGTCAGAAACACGCCTTTGGCGCGGGTGATAACGCGCGCGCCCTTTTTTGCCAGTCCGTCGTTTTCAGTGAACGGGTGCATGTGGTGGGCCGCATCAAGGGCCTGAAGCTCGGCTGTGGGCATGTGATTGGTGATCGTGGACATCGTGAAATCTCCTGCGGAATCTGTCGACCTTCACAATATGATCAAATTTGGCGAAGTCAATCGAATCACTTCGCAATGATTATTTTGAGAGAGCGCCCGCCATAAGTTCCATGCCTTGCTCGACATCATGGGCCATAGCCCGACCGACGCCTGCGGCGTCTTTATTGCGCAGGCATTCCACTATGTCTTTGTGTCGATCCGGAAGGCTGTGCGTGCCGAAGCGACCGCACACGACGCGCAAAGAGGGGCCGAATCGTAGCCACAAACGTTCTGCCAGATCGCACAGGACAGGAGCGTCGGCATGGCTGTAGATTGTTGTGTGAAACGCATAGTTGTTCAGTAGATACCCGCTAACATCACCAGCAGAGATGCACTCGTCAACGCGGCGATCGATGTCTTCCAGGGCATCTATTTGCTTGGGGGTCATAAGACCTCCGGCACGCCTTGAAAGCTCTGATTCAATTACTTTTCTTGCGAAGATCAGTTGCTCGATATCGCCCTTGCTCAAAATGGGAACGCTGACCCTGCGATTTCCCTGAAAAACCAGAGCCCCATCGGATATCAGACGTCTGATCGCCTCTCGTACCGGAGTCATTCCGGCACCCAGCGAATCAGTCAGCCCTTGAATCGTCACAGGCTGGCCGGGAACCATCTCTCCGAACAGGATTTGTGATCTGAGCACGTGATAAACTTGCTCATGTGCGGGGCGTTTTTCGTCGCTTGAATTTCGGTCAGAAGCTCTATTTTTGATCATATTCAAAAGGTTTATCCTGATCTTGTTGGTCTCGGAATGCAGCGCACGACGCCGCTTGAAACCATAAACTGTATTGCCGTGGAACGCAAAACTTGATCAAATCCAAAAAAACGGGATGATAACGGTACATTCGCAGGGAGAGAAACATGACATTCAAATCGCTGACACTCACGACCGTATTCGCGTTGGGGACCTCGGCTGCATTCGCCGAAGAGGTGCGCGTCTACAACTGGTCGGACTATATCGACGAGGATTTACTGGCCAAGTTCCAGGAAGAAACCGGCCTGACGCTGATCTACGACGTATTCGACAGCAATGAGGTTCTGGAAACCAAGATGCTCGCCGGTGGCTCGGGTTATGACGTTGTGGTTCCGTCGGGAACGTTCTTGCAACGTCAGATCCAGGCCGGGGCGTTCCAGAAGCTGGATACCAGCAAGCTGCCCAATGCAGACAATCTTTGGGATGTAATCCAGGAACGGACTGCGGGATATGACCCCGACAACGCCTATTCGATAAACTACATGTGGGGTACCACCGGGATCGGTGTGAATGTTGGCAAGGTGAAGGAGATCCTGGGAGAAGATGCGCCCATCGATAGCCTTGAACTTGTGCTGAACCCGGACAACATGTCGAAGCTGGCGGGATGTGGTGTGCATTTCCTGGATGCGCCGGCAGAGATGATTCCAATGGTGCTGAAATACATCGGTGAAGACCCGGATAGCCACGATCCGGATGTAATCGCCAAGACCGAGCCGGTATTCATGGCGATCCGGCCTCATATCCAGAAATTCCACAGTTCCGAATACATCAATGCGCTGGCAAACGGTGATATCTGCGTCGCTGTCGGGTGGTCTGGCGACATCCTGCAAGCGCGGGACCGTGCGGCTGAAGCCGATAATGGGGTGGAAATCGCTTATCACGCGGCCAAAGAAGGCGCGCAGATGTGGTTTGACCAAATGGCAATTCCGGTTGACGCTCCGAATCCAGACGGCGCGCACAAATTCCTGAATTTCATTCTCGATGCCAACAACATGGCAGCAGCATCAAACTATGTCTATTATGCCAACGGCAACAAGGCGAGCCAGGAGTTCCTGGAAGAGGATGTGATTGGCGACCCGGCGATCTACCCGGACGAAGCGACCATGGAAAACCTCTTTATCACAACGCCCTATCCGGCAAAGACCCAGCGCGCGGCGACACGCCTGTGGACCAAGATCAAGTCGGGAACTTGATCTTAATGGGCGGAGTAGGTTTTGCCTTCTCCGCCAATTCTATCGGTGAAGTCAACTCAACGGGGGTCCGTTTTGAATTCTTCCGTCTTTGCGCCGTGGGAAGATCCACAGGCGAAACCATTGATCCAGTTTCAGAACGTCACAAAACGGTTTGGTCAGTTCACTGCGATCGACAATCTTTCGCTTGATATCTACGAGCGGGAGTTCTTTGCCCTTCTGGGTCCATCCGGCTGCGGTAAGACCACCATGATGCGGATGCTTGCGGGTTTCGAAAAACCCACCGAAGGGCACATCATGCTGGGTGGGAAGGATATCGACCCTATTCCGCCAAACAAAAGGGCGGTGAACATGATGTTCCAGTCCTACGCTTTGTTTCCGCATCTCAGCGTTTGGGACAACATTGCCTTTGGCCTTCGCCGCGACAACATGCCGAAACTGGATCTGGAAAACCGTGTCGAAGAAATGCTTCGCCTGACCCGTCTGGAACAGTTCGCCCGCCGCAAACCGCACCAGATTTCTGGTGGTCAGAGACAGCGAGTGGCTCTGGCCCGGTCCTTGGCCAAAGCGCCCAAACTTCTGTTGCTGGATGAACCCCTCGGAGCGCTTGACAAAAAGCTGAGGCAGGACACCCAGTTCGAACTGATGGACATCCAAGAAAAAACGGGCACCACCTTTGTGATCGTTACCCACGATCAGGAAGAAGCGATGACCGTCGCCAGCCGCGTCGCAGTGATGGATCAGGGTAAACTGATGCAGGTGGCCACGCCGGACAAGATCTATGAAAACCCTGCGTCGGTTTATGTGGCTGATTTCATTGGAGACGTGAACATCATCGAAGGCCGGGCAACGCCCGACGGCGAAGATACTTACAAGGTCGATTGGGCCGACGGGCAAGCACCGATCATAACCAGATCAGCTCAGACGTTTGCCACCGGTCAGACCTGCCATCTGGCGATACGGCCGGAGAAAGTGACGATTTCAGCCGAGCGTCCTGCAGATGCAGCCAATGCCGTTCAGGGTAAAGTGCACGACATTGCATATCTGGGCAACTTGTCGACCTATCATGTTGAGCTACCGAACGGCACGATCATCAAGGCGCAGACGGCCAATACACGCCGTATCTCGCGCCGCTCCTTCACTTGGGAAGACCCTGTCTGGCTGTCGTGGACAGCTACGGCTGCGGTGCCGCTGGCAGACTGATGCGTCGCTTCGTCCTGATCGCCGTCCCGTATTTCTGGCTTTTGGCGCTGTTTCTGGTGCCTTTCGCCATTGTTCTCAAGATATCGCTGTCGGACACGGCGCTATCAATACCGCCTTACGTTCCGCAATTCGACTGGGCTGAAGGCATCGGGGCCTTCCTTAGCGAGCTGGATTTCGAAAACTTCATCTTCTTGACCGAGGATGCCTTGTACTGGAAGGCTTATCTGTCGAGCCTCAAAATCGCGATCATCTCGACATTCCTGACATTGCTCGTGGGGTATCCCATCGCCTATGGCATGGCCCGGGCGCCCGAAGAATGGCGTCCGACGCTGATGATGCTGGTGATTTTGCCGTTCTGGACGTCGTTCCTGATCCGGGTTTATGCGTGGATGGGTATTCTGAGCAACGAGGGTTTCCTCAATCAACTGTTGTTGTGGACGGGAATTATCTCGGAGCCACTGACGATCCTGAACACACAAAAAGCTGTCTATGTCGGTATCGTCTACACCTATCTGCCCTTCATGATCCTGCCTATCTATTCTGCGCTCGACCGGCTTGACGGCTCGTTGATCGAAGCCGCTGAGGATCTGGGGTGCTCTCGTACGCAGGCTTTCTGGCTCGTCACCGTTCCACTTTCGCGCCCCGGCATCATTGCCGGGTGTTTCCTGGTGATGATCCCGGTGATCGGCGAGTTCGTGATCCCGTCGCTTTTGGGAGGGTCCGGAACGCTGATGATCGGCAAGGTTCTTTGGGAGGAATTCTTCTCGAACCGCGACTGGCCGGTTGCGTCGGCCGTGGCCGTGGTGCTGCTCCTGATCCTCGTGATCCCGATCGTGCTGTTCCAGCGCAACCAGCAGAAACAGGCGGAGGCGGAAAAATGAACAGGCTTAGCTGGTTCAACGTTGTCTCGCTGACGCTGGGATTCGCGTTTCTTTATATCCCGATGGTCATCCTGATCATCTTCAGTTTCAACGAAAGCAAACTGGTTACCGTGTGGGCCGGGTTCTCGACCAAATGGTATGGGGAGTTGATCCGCAATGAAGCATTTCTGGATGCGGCGTGGGTGACGCTGCGGGTCGCGGTGTTTTCGTCGACGCTCGCAACAATTCTCGGGACAATGGCAGCGTATGTTCTGGTGCGCGGTGGCCGTTTTCTGGGCCGAACAGTGTTTTCTGGCATGATCTATGCCCCGCTTGTAATGCCTGAAGTAATCACTGGCTTGTCGCTACTGCTTTTGTTTATCGGCATTGGTCTGGATCGAGGTGTTTTCACAGTCGTGCTTGCACATACGACGTTCTCGATGTGCTACGTTTCTGTCGTGGTCTCGTCGCGTCTGGTGACGTTTGACCAATCCTTGGAAGAAGCTGCACTTGATCTGGGTTGCTCCCCGGCGCAAGCCTTTCGTTTGGTAACACTCCCGATCATTGCGCCTGCGGTGATATCGGGCTGGTTGCTGGCGTTTACGCTGTCGCTGGATGATCTGGTCATAGCGTCGTTTACCACCGGTCCTTCAGCCACCACCTTGCCGATCAAGATCTTCTCGGCGGTTCGTCTGGGGGTCAGCCCGGAAATCAATGCCTTGTCCACCATCATGATCGGCATCGTGACCGTAGGGGTTATCGCCGCGTCGCTGGTGTCCAAACGCGCGATGGTCCGGCAAAAACAGGATGAACAGGCGGCGGCCCGCGCGCAATGAAGCGGATCTTTCCAGACTACACCTATGGGCCTGGACCGCGGGACGGGTGCTGGTGGGATCAGACAATTCAGGCGCCGTCTTGGCCAGTTCTCGAAGGTGATCTTGAGGTGGATGTGACCATCGTCGGCGGGGGTTTCACAGGCATCTCGGCGGCGTTGCATCTTGCTAAAGCCGGTGTTTCGACTGCCGTGCTTGAGGCCGAAACACCGG
This sequence comes from Ruegeria sp. YKSF57, assembly GCF_059612585.1. NCBI lineage: Bacteria > Pseudomonadati > Pseudomonadota > Alphaproteobacteria > Rhodobacterales > Roseobacteraceae > Ruegeria > Ruegeria sp. YKSF57. The sequence goes on from NZ_JBXWQW010000013.1 coordinate 51,204, forward strand.
GATGGGGTGCATCCGGGCGCAACGGCGGGTTCTGTTGTCTCGGCGGGTCCAAGTTGAGCCAAGATGCCATGCGGCGTCGATATGGCCACACCGCCACCGAAGCATTCGAAGCGGCAGAGGTCGAGTCCGTGGAACTGGTGTCTCGATTGTTGCAGGATCACGGAATCGACGCTGACAAACACTCGAGGGGCGAAACGCAACTGGCCCACACGCCGCGGGCAATGGATGCCGTGCGACGGCGGGCGGAAGCAGGGGGCGTTGTTCATGAACACAAAGATCTGGCGGCATTGGGATTTGGTGGCCAATTCTTTGGCGGCTACACCTATCCCATCGGTTTTGCTTTGAACCCCCGAAAATATCTGTTCGGTCTTGCCTTTGCGGCACAACAAGCGGGGGCGAGCCTTTTCCAGAAAAGCCCAGCGCTTTCGATCCAAAGCAGGGCGGCGGGCCATACGGTGGCGACCGCGAACGGACGGGTTACATGTAAAGCCATTTTGATTTGCACGAACGGGTATTCAAGCGAGGACATGCCGGATTGGCTGGCCGGTCGGTACATGCCCGCTCAATCCACGGTTATGGTGACGCGCCCGCTGACAGAAGTCGAGCTTGAGGCGCAAGGCTGGACATCGGATCAGATGGCCTATGACACCCGCAATCTGCTGCACTATTTCCGGCTCATGCCGGATCGGCGGTTCCTGTTCGGAATGCGTGGTGGATTGCGTTCGTCCCCAACCGCTGAGCGTGCGATCCGAGTTAAAATCAGGCGGGATTTCGAACGTATGTTTCCCGCTTGGGCAATGGTCGAGGCGACAAATATGTGGTCGGGGATGGTGTGTCTCGCGCGCAGCTTGACGCCTTACGTCGGCCCTGTTTCTGGTCTAAACGGTGTGTTCACGGGTTTTGCCTATCATGGCAACGGCGTGGCAATGGGCACTTATGCCGGGCGCGCCTTGGCGCGTTTGGCAATGGGACAGCCTTCGGGTCTCCCCGGCCCGATGTCACGACGCCCGGAGAAGTTCCCGTTCGGTCGCTGCCGTCGTATACTGATGCCGCCGGCCTATGCCGCGATGGGGCTGGCCGATCTGTGATCTAGAGATCGCTCAAAGCGTCCAGTTCCAGCTGCAATCCGGTCTCGTAGTCCTTGGCGCCGTTTCGACTGCGCCACAGGCAATAGGCAGCCATGCGCCAGCCGAACCAGTGGCGCAATTCATGATATCGCGCGACAATATCGACATCGTGATACGCGTCCAGAAAACACTTGATTTCGTCTTGGCTCAGCGGTTGTCCCCGGTAAAGCCACTGCATGGCAGGTGACAAAAAGAGCGCCAAATCTTCGCAGGGGTCGCCAAAGGCGGGACATTGCCAGTCAATGAGCGTCGCACGCTTTCCTGCGATCAGTATGTTGCCCGCGACCGGGTCGCCGTGAATCAAGCGTCGGTCGGACAAGGGGGGAACATCCCTGTTGGGGCGGCGGAGCATCACTACGTCTCGGTCATCCGGTTCGCAAAGGTTCAGGATATCCTCGGCATGGCGTGCCAGGTCATCGCTTCCGTTACATCCTTCGGGAACGGGGATCGTGACATTGCTGCTGTGTAGTCTGTTCAGAAGATGTGCCACGGTCTCGGGGTTTTCGCGCCAGGGTGATCCGGGTGCATGATCATAAAGCACCCAGCTTTCTGCGCCGCAGACACCAGTAGCCCTCAGTTGTGGAACAAAACCGCTACTCTTGAAGACACGCAGGCATTCCGCTTCAAGCCGAGCGTCATTGCGAAACAGGGGATTTGCAAAACCGCTTTGATACAGTTTGAGAACCTGATCCGAATGCTGGCCCGCGAGTTTCCAAACCCGGTTGGTCCTCCCGCCACATAGCGTTTCGAACCTGTCGCCGGAGCAATACACGCCCAATTGCAGCAGGTCCTTGATCAAAGCGTCCGGAGGAGGCGAGTCCACGGTCAAGGTGAGTTCCTTGTATTACGGTTCGGCATTGGCGATTTTTCGCCACCGTTTGACCTGTCCTGTCCATTAGATCAACTCTTCGCTCGCACCGATGCGACATCTGAGGGCAAAATCGTCTGCCCGCCGGAAAGCACAAGAGTAATTTCGCCACCTGCCACCTGCGCTTCAAAGACTTTTTCACTCACCGCCGCCAGAGAGTTTTCGACCAGTACATCCTTGGCATAACTTTCGACCGCAAAAGAATAGAGGCCGAAAGGAACAGCGTTTCCGCTGCTGTCCTGGCCGTTCCAGACGACGGATTGTGTAGTGGTGGAGAATTCGATTCGGTCAACGGTTGCGCCGTTTGAATCGACGATTTTCAGAATAGCTTTGTCGGCATCGGGTACACGAGGCCAGGATATGGTCACCGGCTCGCCTTGGTAATTTGCAGGTGCAACTGCAGTAACCTCCAGTCCGACCCAACCTGCCAACTCTGAAAAACCGGGCTGTCCCAGTTTTGCGACGAGTGCCGACAGGGTTTCATTAGTTTTCACCTGCTGTTCGACCATTGAAAACTGTGCCAGCTGTGCCGCATATTCAGACGAGCCGATAGGTTCCAGGGGGTCCTGGTTTTGCGCCTGTGCAGTCAGCATCTTGAGAAATGTCTCGAAATCGGATGTAAGTGCGGACGTGCTTGATGCTGATGTGGAACCAGAAGTTCTGGTGTTCGTAGGCAAGATTGGTTCGATAGTTCCAGACATTATTCAAATCCTCAGATCAAGACTCGATCCCGCAACTCGAATGGGTCGGGTATCGAAGATTTCACGGTCGTCACTTGAGCTCTCCGGATTTGGTGTCTTTTCCTTTCTGGACGAGCCTTGATCGCGATTGTGAAAATCAAAAGAGATAGAGTTATACCCCAGTTCGCGAAACTCGGCGGAAAGTTCTGAAATATGGCGGCGCATCAGGTCCAGCGTTTCGGCGCGATCACCCGTGATCGATAAAACCAAGACGTCGTCCTTTGTGCTCAACCCCATGGAAACGCGCCCCAACTCTTGGGGATTGAGGGTTATTTCGATCTTGTCAGTCCCGGGCTTAGCGGAAATTGCGGCGGACAACTGTCCGCCGATGAACCGCACTGTCTCGACCCTTGTCGTCGGCATGTAACTGTTTTCTTTTGACAGCCCGACTTGCGTCACGTCAAACCCGCTAATGGTGTCATCACTGTGCGAACTTGGCCAAAGTTCGGAGTGCGCACGATCAGTATCCAGCAACCGTTCGAGGTTTGAAACGCCAAAGGACATCGCAGACATTTGTACTGGTTGAGCCATCACTTTGAAGCCAGTCGCCAGAGAGCTGTCCGCTTTCTCAGCAGGCGTGGGTGAGGCAGAAGCCGTGACATCTGTTCTGATCTTTTCTTCCGAATCGTGGCTGGTCGCCAGATCCGCCGCAGCGACCTTGGTGTTCTCGAGTTTTCCCGCCACTTTGACAGTGGCCTCCGATACGGCTGCCCCGCTGTTCTCGGAGTCCAGAATTGCGCCAGCGCGGATGGCCGCTAGCGATTGTCGCGCGCGAAAATCTGCATCGCTTGTAACCGCAGATAGAAATTGACTGCCCGGGCCAGCGAACTCTGGTGCTTTCGTGTTCTTTCCTAATTCAGGTTCTGCCCGAGATCGGTCATCCTTCTGTACGACAGAATTTAAGGGGTCGGGCGGCTGTTCCGCGTCGTTGGTCAAGGTGACCTGGTCTTTTCCTGAATTTGGCGCACCCGCACCCGCGTCTGCATTGGGTTTCCCAAAAATTTCGAATGCACGAGCATCTTCGAGACGTTCGTCACCCGGGGTTTGTGCTCCTGTTGATAAAAACTGCAAATCATCCTGACCCAGCTTCTCATCCGGTGTTTCCGAATTCTCTGCGTCGGGCAAATGCTCGGTATTGGACGAATCTGCGGGCGACTCTGCCGTGCCATTGTCGTCAGCCGCTTTCAAGAAGCTGTCGAAGGGCTTTGAGTCTTTTGGGGGCTGTGCGGCGTCCCGCGACAGAGCGGTTTCGGGCCGGCGCTCTACAGCTGGGCCAGAGCCGGTCGGATTTATGGGGCTGATTGTGTTCATTGCCACCTGCGCAATTGTTGATCGCCCCAGATTGATCCCCAACCGGTTATTTTTTTTTAACCGCCATACGATTTCATCACCCCGTTTGAACGTGATTTTCGAGGTGTCTTATGCAGATTTCGCGACACGCACCGTCTGTGCCTTTTGACAGCGCAATTCCTCACCAGGCCCAAGCCGCCTGGAAAGCGGCGCAAGATGTTGAAGCGACCTTTCTGGCAGAAATGCTGAAATCCGCAGGCCTAACGAAATTAGGCGGTGCTTTTGGCGGTGGGGTAGGAGAAGAACAGTTTTCATCCATGCTTGTTCGCGAGCAAGCGGAACATATGACCAAGGCAGGCGGTATCGGCCTGACCGAAATGATTTTCAACGTTTTGATGGAGGCTGAGAATGGCACACGACAGTCGGAATGACCTGATCAGCGCGCTATTTGAGGTGTTGGAGAAAGAGCAGGCCATATTGATTAAGGGTCGACTTGATCAGTTGGAGGCCCTGACGGAAAAAAAAGAAAGCCTGATCAACGAATTAAAAAATGGTCAGGACGGCGAAACGGGCGCGCTGCGCGGACTACAAAGCCAGATCGAAAGGAATCAGTTCCTGCTGCAGGGTGCGATGGAAGGTATTCATAATGTTGCCTCTCGCATCGCGGAAATGAATCGCGTCAAGCAAGGGTTTGAGGTGTATCAGCGCGATGGTCGCAGAGATCGTTTTGCAATACGCAATGACCGAACCCTGGAAAAACGGGCATAGATCGGCGTTGATTCAAATTGACCAAATGAAGGCCGCACCCTTTAGCAATCCATTAGGACATCATCGCCCAATTTGAGGGTGCACCTAACGAACGGGTGGCGCGATGTCCTCAAGGTCAATCGCAAAAGTCAGAAAGACACCAAGCCCGCTACTCCGCGCGGGATGAAACAGGGTGACAAATCACCCATGGAAAGAGGAAATAAAATGTCCAGTATTCTGACGAACAATGGCGCAATGGTCGCGCTGCAGACCTTGAAGGCGGTCAACAAGAACCTCGGCATGACCCAAAGCGAGATTTCGACTGGCAAGTCTGTCGCCTCCGCCAAGGACAACGCGGCGGTGTGGGCGATTTCAAAGGTCATGGAATCCGATGTAAAGGGGTTCAAGGGGATTTCCGACAGTCTGTCGCTGGGGGAATCGACCGTGGCGGTGGCGCAAAACGGTGCCGAATCCGTGACCGATCTGCTGACTCAGATCAAAGGCAAGATCGTTGCCGCACAGGAAGAAAACGTCGACCGAGGAAAGATCCAGACCGACATTTCTGCGCTGCGGGATCAGATCAACTCGGTAGTCGGCGCTGCGCAGTTCAACGGCCTCAATCTGCTGACCAACAAGGATACGGCCGCTGGGTCGGGCACAGTTCAGGTTCTCAGCTCGCTGGACCGGAACCCGGATGGCACGGTGGATGTCAGCCACATTGACGTCGGTAAGTTCGATTTGGGCATCGAAGCGACTGATTGGTCGGTTGGTACCGCTGCGGCGGCTGGATCGGGCGCAACAATCAGTGGCGGTCTTGATGCTGCCTCTGCAGTCGCATTGACTGGCGCCGCAACCGCACCCACGACCACTTTGGTCGTCGACAGCGTAACGGCCGGAACCGGCATCCAGATCAACATTTCAGGTGCTGCGGGTACGGTTGGGGCGGCTTTCGATGATGCGAGCCGTGACGTATCCTATGTGGCCCGTGATGGTGACACGCAGGCTGTCGTTGCAAACGGGTTGGCCAAGGCGTTCAATGAACGAGTCGCTGCGGCTATTGAGGACGGCACGCTGTCCGCAGGGTCCAGCCTCGCTGCGTCGGTTTCTGTCGCGTCCGATGGCGTCGCTACGATCACCTTCACAGGTGAGACTGGCACCGGCAACAATGTGTCGCTTCAGGCAATTGAAACTTCGGATGTTGCGATTGGGGGCGGCCTTGAGGGGCTGGCTGGTATCGATGTGTCCACCGAAGCCGGCGCAAAAAGTGCGCTGACTGAAATCGAAAGCCTGATCCAGACATCGATCGATGCGGCAGCCTCGTTCGGCTCGGCTCGCGGTCGGATCGAAACACAGTCGGATTTTGTCTCCAAGCTCAGCGACTCGCTGAAGTCCGGAATCGGGGCGATGGTCGACGCGGATATGGAAGAAGCTTCGGCCAGATTGCAGGCTCTGCAAACCCAGCAACAGCTTGCGGTTCAGTCGCTGTCGATCGCCAACCAAGCGCCGCAGACGATTCTGTCGCTGTTCCGCTGATTGTGGATCCTCGCCGGAGCGCGGAAACGCGCTCCGGCAACAAAACCCAGCCTGAGAGAAATCGGAAGGATCCCAAGTGACACCGCAAACACTCGCTCAGAAAGCTTATGCGCAGGCGCATGTGCCGATCAGCACCCCGCGAGATACTGAGTATGACGCGATTTCGCGCATTACACACAGACTGAAATCAGCAGCTTCCAAACAGAATGTCGAGTTCGGCCGATTTGCAGAAGCTCTGCACGAAAACCGGAGGCTCTGGACCCTACTTGCTACAGAGGTTGCGGATAAGGAAAACGCGTTGCCTGAGGACTTGCGGGCCAGAATCTTCTATCTTGCCGAGTTTACCCATTACCACAGCGGCCTGGTCTTGTCCGGCAAAGCCACAGTGGATCCGTTGGTAGAAATCAACCTTGCGGTAATGCGGGGGTTGCGCCGAGTGGAGCTTGCGGCATGACAGGGCTGGTTCTCAAACTTGCGCCGAAAGAACGGGTTCTGATCAACGGCGTCGTGATCGAAAACGGCGAGCGCCGAAGCCGATTTTCGATCATGACACCACAGGCGAATGTGCTGAGGCTGCGCGATGCCATTCACCCCGATCAAGCCACAACCCCGGTTAGGCGTGTGTGTTATGCAATACAGCTTGTCCTGTCGGGGGATATGAGCGGGGAAGAGGCACGCCTTTCACTGCTTCGTCGTGTCGAAGAGTTGAGCCAGGTGTTCACCGATCCTGACAGTCGGTCGATTCTGGCAGAGGCAACTGGTGCCCTTATTTCCGGGCAGTTTTACAGATGCCTCAAATCGCTGCGCTCACTCTTGCCTCGCGAGGAACGGTTAATGGCGTACCGGCAATGAGCTTTCGGCCCGTAATACCCTCGGATGGCTTGGTTGGGTGGCGGTTTTTGCAGCGCACTTACCTCACCCAATTTCAGGCTTTCTCCAAATCACCGAGGCTGGAGCGGGAATCGCAGTATTTCCTCGAAAAGATCCCAAGCATCAAATCGGCCAAAGACCTGGTATCCGACCGGCAATTGCTACGGGTTGCTTTGGGGGCTTTTGGGTTAGAGGAAGATATCAACAACACCTACTTTATTCGCAAGGTTCTCGAAGACGGAACCCGCGCGGATGACGCGTTGGCGAACCGGCTCTCGGACCAAAGATATCGAAACTTTTCGGCCGCTTTCGGATTTGGTCCCGGAGAGACGGCGACAACCAGAACGTCCGCGCAAATGGCAGAAATCGTTCGCAAAAACCTGTCGTCCCGTTTTGAAATTTCTGTTGGTGAATCCAACGAGTCCATGCGGGTGGCACTGTACGCACAGCATGAGTTGCCGGCGCTGGCTGGGGGTCCGGGTAGGGAAGATGCAAAATGGTTCCGACTGATGAGCCTGCCGCCCTTGCGCGAAATGATGGAAACGGCGCTGGCGTTGCCGTCCACATTTGCGCAACTTGACATCGACAAGCAACTAGAGGTCTTCAAAGATAAACTGCGTGCCCGAACCGGGTCTTCTGACTTGTCGCAATTCACCCAGCCGCAAAAGCTGGCAAGCCTGACCACTGTTTTCCTGGCGCAATCGCAGATATCAACGTTTGCCACAGGAACCAACTCGGCCAGCATCGCGCTGACTTTGCTTCGACGCGGCCGGTGATGATTGTTGCGCTGCTCCCGAAAAGCTAGTCGATTCAGCCGGAAAGATTGAAAATCAGAACTAAAGCTAGTCGTGCCCCATTCCGGCGGAGTCGGCTTGAGTACGAACCGCATACGAAACAACCGGCTCTGACACGTTGTGAAGCTGCACTTTTCCCAACGGCGTCACGTCGGAACAGGACGGTTCGATGTCTTGTGAAACGACAATTCGGTGGCCGGCAGTTTTGCCGTAATCTCCTAACCGAGCCGCGATATTGGCGGCCTGACCTATGACGGTGAAGTCCAGTCTCTCTTGCGAGCCGACATTGCCAAATGTCACGCGACCATAGGAAAGGCCGATTGCGCAATCGCACCGGGCGCCCACGCCAGTGGCACGCAACGCGGCCAAGCGTTCGACAATCTCGACTGCCGAGCGTTGCGAGTGAATTCGCGCCATTGCCGGGTCATCACCAGCCGGGAAAACGGCCAGCACCGCGTCGCCGATGAACTTCAGAACTTCACCACCATGCTCGTGCACGATACCAGAGACGGTTTCGAAAAAATCATTCAACAGCTTGATGTATTCTGCTCGCCCCAGTTTTTCTTCCAGCATGGTCGAGCCGCGCAAATCGCAGAACATGATCGCGGCATCAATCTCATCCCCGTCTCCGCGCCGGATGTCTCCACCCAATACCCTCGCGCCGGTGCGTTTTCCAACATAGGTTTCCAGAAGAGTCTGTGCGTTTTCGCGCTGTGTGAACACTTCGTAGAACCGCCCGATGATGGCCGAGCATTCAAACACCAGCCCGAGATTTTCCGTGGTAAACCCCTGCGGATGATCACATGTCAGCGTTAAGACATTCGTCCGCCCGTCGGAAAACGGCATCGGCATGGCGACATAGTCGGTCGCCCCCTTGGCGCGCAGATCCTCCATGATCGGAAAGCTGTTTTCGGGGAAATCGTCGGTCAGCCGTTGCCGTACTCCTCCCAGCCCGTTCGACACATGCCGCAGCGGGCTGTTGGTATAGGCGGGATGGTCATAGATTTCGTAAGTTGGCGCAAAGGTGGAAATCTCTTTCTCCCCTTTTTCCCAGATGTAGTGCTTTCCCGCGATCAGCGGATGCAGTGACCAGACGAGGATACCCAGACGTTGGATCGCAATTCCCTGTTCCAGCATCTTTTCGGCCAGCTCTTGGGTGAATTCTTCGGGTGTCGCAATCGCCGACGCTCCGCGCATCAGCCAGTTGATCAGGGGGCCGCCGACATTCCCGTCTTCGGGTTCGACAAGCTTGTTTCCTCCAAGGTCGATCCGTGTGTAGGCACCGGGCATGAAGCCGACATAACCCTGAATACCTTCGCTCTCGGGTAGCGCATCTTCGTATGCCCATATCGAGTTGGGCACATGTGTTTCCCCCAAAACCAGGTCGCGATACGTTGCCGTGCCCTTGAAGGGGCAAAAGGTCTGCAATTCAGTCGGTGCGCCAAGCGCCACCTTCACGTCTTCTTTCGGGAAGTAGATCGTTGGTGACAGACGCGTTTCATACATGACCTTGGCGCGAACGCTCTCGGCCAGCAGAACGTCGTCGCGATAGGCGGCAATACGGCCTTTCAAGGGTTCGATCGAGATGCTGTACCCTTTGGTGCGCGGGGTGCTGTGGACGTTCATGCGCGGCCTCCTTTCCCCTGAGCTGAAACATAAGGATGGGCGCGGCAACTGCGCTTGCCAAGGGCACGCTCCATGTTTTTACCGATTGAGAGCTGGCAATCGCTCAGATCATCTGAATGACGTCTTTTTCGATCGCCAGCATATATCCTTTGCGGGCGATGTTCTTGACCAGCAACTCGCTGACCATCTGGTTCCCCAGCGCGTCGCGCAGACGCTTGATCCGCGTGGCTCCGGCCGCTTCGTCGCACTCAGACGCGTGCTTGCCTGAAATCATCCCCTCGATCTCGGCGCCCGATAGAACTTCGTCGTCAAGTCGGGATTCGGCCAGAACAGACAAAGTTTCCATCGCTGCCGGGGTCAGTTTGAAATCCATGTTGTTGAGATAGACGGTGTTCTCTTCGCGACTTATCAAAAGGGAGGTCACCTGAATCCCAGTGCGTTCGATCTGTGCCATGCGGCGGTTCAGCAGGACAAGCATCGCCAGAAAAACCAGCGCGGCGATCATCATCGCGCTGGCAAACACAAGAAGAACAAAGATCACCATCCGGTAACTCGACAGCGTGTCCGCAAACGCGGTTCCGGACTGTGCCAGAATTTCCAACAACTTGATCTCGGCCTGCGACGTCAGGTCGCTTTCAACAAACAGCCGCTCAACCCGCGCATTGAATGCGTTTGCATCCGGTAGGGTCCAGAACAAAAGCGCTGCTGCGATGATCAGGATCACAACGATTGCGGCAATGCCCAGTCCGACCAGCCGCGTTCCCGAGCGCCGGGCTTCAGAAACGGAGATAGAACTGTCCGGCATTCGCCTTCCTCTTGTTCAGGCCTTCCGGGCCAAAGACCGATATCACATTCAAAAGCTTCCAGCCCGCCGCGTTCAGCCGCGCAGACACTTCCTGTTTCGCGCCACCCTGCGAGCAGTTTGATACCTGCATAACCCCATAGTGAAGCCGCAAAGGTGAATCCTGCTTGGCTTTATAATCGGCATAGCAGTCTGCCGCATGCGCTGCGGGTGTCAGGGATATCAGGGCCGCAGTGGCCAACAAAGTGAGGATCTGTTTCATAAGCGGCATCCTGCGCGGGCTTCGCGCGATATTCAATAACCACAGGGCCTTGCCAGCAATGATATCGGATAACAAAGGAACGATATTGCCTGTCTGAAGCGGGTGCAGACAGGTTCGGTGCATCACAGGGCGGTCCTTACCCATGGATCGCGGATTACATTGAAAGGACATGCACCATGCACCGTAAATTCATCGCTCTGATCGTAGCCACCGCCATCGGAATCACTGGTATTTCTGCATCAAGGGCGAAAGCCGCAGATGCGCATGACATTCTGGGTGGCCTGGCTGCAATCGCGATAATCGGAGCCGCCGTCAATCAATACAACAAGAACAAGAAAGAGGATCGGTCGCAATCGGTGACCCGTTACTACGACAATCGCTATGACCGGCATCACTATGATGACAACAATTTCGACAGCCGAAGCCGCGACCGGCGTCATGCCCGTCCTATTCCGGGACATGTGGCGCGATACGATCTTCCGCAAAGATGCTTGAGGACATTCAATGGATACGGGAGCAACCGACCCGTCTTGGGTCAACGGTGCCTGAACAAACACTACAAACATGCTCGCAAGCTGCCCGAGTCCTGCAAGGTTGGGTTCTGGAATGGGCAACACGTACGTCACGCCTATGAGCCAAGCTGTCTGCGACAGCAAGGATATCGCGTCGTCCAGTATCGCTGAGTTTCGAGCACAGCGGCGCCGCAGAAGCACCGCGTTGGGGAGGGTGGCACTTGGCCGCCCTTCCTTTTTTCTTGCGCCATGAGGCAAAACGCGGTTCTCCATGAAGATGACTATGCCCAGTTTTGATATTGAAATGGCGCTTCGGGCGCGTGGCTATCTAAGGATTGCAGGGGTCGATGAGGTGGGTCGCGGCCCATTGGCCGGGCCAGTAGTTGCCGCAGCAGTAATTCTCGATCCGGGCAACATCCCCGAGGGGCTGAACGATTCCAAGAAGTTGAGTGCGAAACGCCGCATGGGGCTGGATCAAATTTTACGAGAGTCCGCCGAGGTATCGGTTGCTGAGGCAACCGTTGAAGAGATTGACCGAGTTAACATTCTGCGTGCCTCTCACCTGGCGATGGAGCGCGCGGTCGCGGCCCTTGATCCTGCACCCGACTATCTGTTGATCGACGGCAACATGATCCCGCGCGGCCTTGGCCTGCCGAGTCAGGCGGTGGTCAAGGGCGATACGCGATCCGTATCAATTGCGGCGGCTTCAATTGCGGCGAAAATATGGCGCGACCGGGTGATGGTGGATTTGGCGCAACAGCATCCTGGCTATGGCTGGGAGAGCAACGCCGGATATCCGTCAAAACAGCACAAAGAGGCGCTCCGAAATCTTGGGGTGACCCCACACCATAGGCGTTCGTTCAAACCTGTCCACAATATATTGTATCAAGAGTAATTCGTAACCCTCTGATTCAAAAAAGAATTTGACGGCGAATCAGGATTGACTCATCCTTGTCTCAACCAAATGAGCGCAAAAGCGCCGTGGAATCTGAGGCAGAGAAATGACCACAACCAAGACCAAGGGCGCAACCGCGCTCCCGTTGAACACGATCCTTTCCGGCGACTGCATCGAGACGATGAACAGTCTGCCCGAGGCGTCAGTGGACCTGATTTTCGCGGACCCACCTTATAACCTGCAACTCAAGGGGCAGCTACACCGCCCTGACAATTCCCAGGTGGACGCGGTTGATGACCATTGGGACCAGTTTTCGAGCTTTGCGGTCTATGATCAGTTCACCCGCGACTGGCTCAAGGCTGCGCGGCGCTTGCTGAAACCCAACGGTGCAATCTGGGTCATCGGATCATATCACAATATTTTCCGCGTAGGGTCCGCACTTCAGGACGCTGGATACTGGATCTTGAATGATGTCGTGTGGCGCAAATCCAACCCGATGCCGAATTTCCGCGGCAAGCGCCTTACAAATGCTCATGAAACGATGATCTGGGCGTCGAAATCCGAGGGCGCGAAATATACGTTCAACTATGAGGCGCTGAAGGCGTTGAACGAAGGTGTACAGATGCGCAGCGACTGGGTGCTGCCGATTTGTACAGGACATGAGCGCCTCAAAGACGAAAACGGGGACAAGGCACATCCGACGCAAAAGCCGGAATCGTTGTTGCATCGTGTGCTGATCGGATCGACCAACCCTGGTGACGTCGTGCTGGACCCGTTCTTTGGTACTGGTACCACTGGCGCCGTAGCCAAGATGCTGGGCCGGGAATTCATCGGGATCGAGCGGGAAGAGGCTTATCGCAAGGTCGCAGAAAAGCGCATCGCCAATGTGCGCAAGTTCGATCGTGAAGCGTTGGAAGTCAGCGCCAGCAAGCGCGCCGAGCCGCGCATTCCCTTTGGCCAGTTGGTTGAACGTGGCCTTTTGCGTCCGGGAGAAGAGTTGCACTCGATGAACCGGCGTCACAAAGCCAAGGTACGTGCCGATGGCACTTTGATCGGAGACAACGTCAAAGGCTCGATTCATCAGGTTGGGGCGCATCTGGAAAACGCGCCGTCCTGCAATGGCTGGACCTATTGGTGTTTCAAGCGCGAGGGCAAAACTGTCCCAATTGACGTGCTGCGACAGCAGGTACGTGCCGAATTGTACAACTGAAACTCACTCAAATTCTCACTCATACCGCCGGTGCCTGTGGCCTGACACATGGCACTATGACTTGCCCCGCCGAAAACGGCGGGGCCTTTTCCTTTGTCGTCCGGGGTGATTGGATGGACCGGGAATTTCCCGTCTGCTGCTTGACTGCAAGAGGCCCCGGCATGACCGACACAAGCATCTTCCGTTCACGATTGGATCGGTTTTCCATCTCGCGACCGGATGAGTTCGATCTGGAAAACAAATACACCGAAGCCGCACTGGAGCGACACAAGCGCGAGGGGCTGGAACTGGCGGTTCGCGCGCGCTGGATCGCGATGGGTCTGACTGCGCCGCTTTTGGTGTTTCTCAATCCGAACTGGGATGTTCTCTATTATCATTTCATACTCGCGCTGATTTGCGCCAATGGCTGGCTGATCCGGCGGGCCGGGCGGGTCGGGCAATCGCGGTTGGAGCTGTTTCTGATCTTTGCCGATTTGCTGATCATGACGCTGGGCATGGTGATTCCGAACCCGTTCAGCGAAGACGTTCGACCGCTTGCGATGCAGTACCGGTTCGACAACTTTCAGTATTTCTTCATCATCCTGGCTGCCGGAACGCTGGCCTATTCCTGGCGCACGGTGATTGCCATCGGAACATGGACCGCAGCCATGTGGACGGTCGGCTGGATCGTGGCATGGTGGATTGCAACTCCGGTTCCGGGTCTCAGCGAGCAGTTCGCCAAGGCTTTTGCCGGGTTCCCGGATGTAGCCCAGTTGCTTGATCCCAACAGCTTCATGATCCCGCAGCGTATCCAGCAGGTCGTTGTCTTCGTGATGGTCGCCGTGACCCTGGGCGTGTCCATGCGGCGACTCAACCGGTTGTTGATGACCAATGCGGGGCTGGAGCGGGAGCGGGCCAACCTGTCGCGCTATTTCTCGCCCAATGTGGTTGAGGAACTGAGCCAGAACGACGAGCCGCTGAAACAGGTGCGCGAGGCCGATGTGGCGGTTTTGTTTATCGACATAGTGGGTTTTACGAAATTCGCCGCCTCTCGTGATCCTTATGCGGTGATCGAGGTTTTGCGTGGCTTCCATGCACGGATGGAAAGCGAGGTCTTTCGTCACGGTGGCACGCTCGACAAATATCTGGGCGACGGTCTGATGGCGACCTTTGGCACACCGCTGGCGGGCGATCGGGATGCATCGAACGCGCTGGCCTGCGCGCGTTCGATGGTTGACGTCATCGACCGGTGGAACCTGGACCGGCGCCGCGCGGGCGAGCCTGAGATACGGGTCGGCATAGGGATACATTTCGGCGCGGTCGTGCTGGGGGATATCGGTGCCAACCGGCTGGAATTCGCGGTCATCGGCAATGCGGTGAATGTTGCCGCCAAGCTTGAGGCGCTGACCCGCGATTTCGACACCCGGATCGTGATGAGCGACGATTTGCGGCGACGCGCGATGCAGGATGCCGGTGCGAAACCCGAATTGCTGACAGGATTCGAGTTGCGTAAGGATCAGAATATCCGTGGTGTCGATCAGCCACTGGATGTCTGGACGATCTGAGAAATGCTCCCGCCAGTTGGAAGCGCATCAATGATGCGCCTCCTCCTGTTGGGCCGGGCATCGCACGGGGCAAACCCCGCGCGATGCGGCCGTGACTTTTACCGGGGGACCGGGTTCTGGGCCTTGCTATACGGCTTCCAATTGGTGATCTCGGGATAGTACTGCCGCCGCCATGCGCGAACGCGTGGGTTCATCACACGGCGCCAGAGTGGCGGGATCATCGCAGCCACGGTCATCACCGGATAGCCATAGGGCAGTTGCGGTGCGGCATCGGGCGTATGGTTCTGCAACAACGGAAACCGGCGGTCGGGCTTGTAGTGATGGTCGGAGTGGCGTTGAAGGTTGATCAGCAGCCAGTTCGACGCCTTGTGCGCCGCGTTCCAGGAGTGGCAGGGGCGGACATGTTCGTATTTCCCGTCCCCGAGATGTTTCCGGGTCAGGCCGTAATGTTCGACATAGTTCACAAGTTCCAGTTGCCAGATTGCCGTCGCTGCCTGAACGAGGAACAGGCCCAGCCCCGCCCATCCGCCGATCAGCAGCGCCAGCAAAAGCATCGCAGCCTGCAACGCCCAGTAGCGCCAGAACGGATTTGACGGATCGGTCCATGGAAGATCCTTGCGGGCGAGCATGTCCCGTTCGGCGCGAAAGGCCGAGCAAAGGCTTTGGCGCAGGACGCGGGGATAGAACCGGTGGAAGCCCTCGTTATAGCGGGCCGTCACCGGGTCCCGTGGTGTTCCGACATAGCGGTGATGCACCAGCAGGTGTTCGGAGCGGAAATGCGAATAGAGCGTCATCGCCAGCAGGATGTCGCCCAGCCACCGTTCACCCCGGCTTTTCTGATGCATCAATTCGTGGCTGTAGTTGATGCCGATGGTGCCTGACAGCACCCCCATTCCGAAAAACAGGGCGATCTTTTCGCCGGTATCCAAATGGTTTGCGCTGGTGGCATACCAGATCAGGCCGAACAGGGTTACGAACTGGACCGGCACCCAGATCTTGGTCAAAAGGATATGCCAGCCGAGCGCATCGTCGGGCGTGTCGGGGTCGGAGTTTGCCAGGTCAAGACCCGTCAGGTGATCCAGAACGGCAAATGCCCACCATGTCGCAAGGGGGACAAGGATCAACCACCATCCTCCCAAGACCGCCGTGAACCAGATCAGGGGAACCAGCAGGTACGATATCCAGTAGGGGAGTGCGGATTGCCCGGAGGGCGGAGCTTTGGTCGCGTTCATTTTCGAGATCCGTTATTCAACTAGGCGGAGAGTAGGCGCGCAGATCGGGGATGCCCATCTGCCTATTCGCCGCGCCACAGATCATAGACCTTTCGCATGACGGTTGGCAGGGCCGAGGGCCGGAATTCGTGCTTGCCGACAATCGTTGTGCCTTCGGCGCAAAAGCCATCGGGTAGCGTGGCAGTTTGAATACGCAGGATGAGGTGAAAATGGGTGAAGGTATGTCGCACCTCTCCCGGCAGCATGCGCCAGTCCGCCATGAAGGGCGGTGTTTTATCCGGTATTTCGGACCATTCCGGACCGGGCCAGCCCAGCATTCCCCCTAAGAGTCCCTTGTCGGGCCGCCGTTCCATCACCCACGCCCCGTCCGGGCGACGGGCGATATAGGCATATCCGTATCTGGTCGGTTTGGGTTTCTTCGGGGTTTTCCGTGGGAGATCCGCCATGGTGCCTGCCTCCCTTGCCCGGCAGCGATCGCGAAGCGGGCAGATTCCGCAGGCCGGAGACCTTGGGGTACAGATGGTGGCGCCAAGATCCATGACCGCCTGCGCATAGTCACCCGGGCGCTGAATTGGCGTCAGGGTTGCTGCCAGATCCTTGAGTGTGGGTTTCACGCCCGGCAACGGGTCGTGAATGTCGTGAAATCGCGCGATCACCCGTTCGACATTGCCGTCCAGCACCGTTTCAGGATGGTCAAAGGCGATGGCGGCAATCGCAGCGGCGGTATAAGGGCCGATCCCCGGCAGTTTGATCAGGGCGTCATAGGTATCGGGAAAACGGCCCTGATGAACTTGGGTCACCACGCGGGCGCATTTCAGCAGGTTGCGGGCGCGGGCGTAATACCCAAGCCCGGCCCATTCGGCCATCACCTGATGGTCCTCGGCGGCGGCCAGGGCCTGAACGCGGGGCCAGCGAGCCGTGAAGCGTTGGAAATAGTCGCGCACCGCCGCGACAGTGGTTTGCTGCAGCATCACCTCGGACAGCCACACACGATAAGGGTCGGGGTATTCGCCTGCCTTGCGCGCGGCGGGGCTGACACGCCACGGAAGGTCGCGGGCGTTGCGATCGTACCAGCGCAGCAAGGCGGCGCTTACATCAGTGTCCATTGCGTCACGCAAGATTTATTCCTCGACTCGTCGGGTTTCGCTGGCACCCGCCCCATCGCCTATTACAATAGCGGACGAGGAGTCGGAAACCAGATGCCGCCACGCCCATCGACCACACGCGGTTTCAAACGCACCGCGACGCTGCTGAATGACCAGATCCGGCGCGCCGGGGAAAGCCGCGGGTTTGCGGTGTCGCGGCTGCTGACCCATTGGCCCGAAATCGCAGGGCAGGATATCGCGGCAATCGCGCGCCCGGTCAACATCGGCTATGGCAAGGGCGGTTTTGGCGCGACGCTGACCGTTCTGACGACCGGTCCGCAGGCGCCGATGCTGGAAATGCAGAAGGAACAGCTGCGCGCCAGGGTGAATGCCGTCTACGGCTACAACGCGATCAGCCGGGTACGCATCACTCAGACCGCGCCGACCGGGTTTGCCGAAGGTCAGGCCAGTTTCCAACCGAAGCCGAAGACCGAAAAACCCGTTATCGCACCCGAAATCGCTGCCGAGGCCGACAAGGCCGCAAGCGATGTTCACGACAATGATTTGCGCGCCGCACTTGAACGGCTGGGCCGCAACGTATTATCCAAACAAAAAAGCTGAGAAAGGGCAGGACATGACCCGAATTGCAACCGTGATCTGTGCGGCTATCGCCGTGGCCGCAGGGGCCTATTGGCTGACAAGCACTCCAACCGGGGGTCCCTCGATTCCGCTGGTGGCCGAAGCCAACGCGCAGGAAGCAGATATCGATACCTCGACCATCGTGGAGATGGTTCAGGGCGACGAGAATGCGCCGGTCGAAATCATCGAATACGCCTCGTACACCTGCCCCCATTGCGCCGCGTTTCACGCGGGGCCCTACAAGGAACTGAAAAAGGACTTCATTGACACTGGTAAGGTCAAGTTCGTCTATCGCGAGGTCTATTTCGACCGGTTCGGCTTGTGGGCTTCGATGATCGCGCGCTGCACCGGGCCGGACAAGTTCTTTGGTATCACCGATCTGATCTTTGACGGCCAATCGGAATGGGCGCGTGCGGGTGGTCCAAGCGAAGTGGTGGACGAGCTGCGCAAGATCGGGCGGCTTGCGGGTATCGAAAACGAACAGCTTGAAGCCTGTCTGCAGGATTCGACCAAGGCGCAAACCCTTGTGGCCTGGTATCAGGAAAACGCCGAGCGTGACGACATCAGCGCAACCCCGAGTTTCGTGGTGAACGGCAAGAAGGTCGAAAACCAGTCCTATGCCGATTTCAAGAAACTGATCGAAGACGAGCTGGGCAACTGATGTCGGCCCCTCTGGCCGGTTTGAAGGTCATCGAACTGGCACGCATTCTGGCTGGCCCCTGGGCGGGCCAGACATTTGCCGATCTGGGCGCGGAGGTAATCAAGGTCGAATCCCCGGCGGGAGACGATACGCGCGCCTGGGGTCCGCCATTCGTAACCCGGGACGAGGATGTTTCGGCGGCCTATTACCACTCGGCAAACCGGGGCAAGGCATCGGTCACGGTGGATTTTTCGACGCCCGAGGGTCAACAGCGCGTGCGCGACCTGGTCGCGGACGCGGATATCCTGATCGAGAACTTCAAGGTTGGCGGGCTGAAGAAATACGGGCTGGACTATGACAGTCTGAAGGAAATCAATCCGCGCCTCATCTACTGCTCTATCACAGGGTTTGGTCAGACCGGGCCTTATGCACATCGCGCAGGGTATGACTTTATCATTCAGGGCATGTCGGGGCTGATGTCGATCACGGGTGAACCCGAAGGCCAACCGCAAAAGGCCGGCGTCGCGATTACGGATGTGTTTACCGGTATCTATGCCGTCGCCGGGGTGCTGGCGGCGCTGTATCAGCGGCTGCGCACAGGCAAGGGACAACAGGTGGACATGGCGCTGCTGGATGTGGCGGTGGCCGTGACCGCCAATCAGGCGCTGAACTATCTGACCACGGGAAAGGCGCCCGAGCGGATGGGCAATGCCCATGTCAATCTGGCACCATATCAGGTTTTTGACTGCGCCGACGGGCACATCATCATCGCAACCGGTAACGACCGGCAGTATCAGCGGCTTTGCCGGGTTCTGGGACTTGATGACATGGCCGAAGCGCCCGAGTTTCTGCGCAACAAGGACCGTCTGGCAAATCGCCGGGTGATGATTGCGCGGCTGAACGGGGCAACCGCGCAGCGCGGCAAGGCCGATCTGTTGGCCGCCTGCGAAGCCGAGGGCATACCGGCCGGTCCGATCAACACGCTGGACGAGGTCATGGCAGACCCGCAAGTGATTGCACGCGGCATGCAGATCGAATTGGACGGTGTGCCGGGGGTGCGGTCGCCGTTTGTCTTTTCAGGCGCTGAGCTGGCCCTGACGCGGGCTGCGCCCAAACTGGGCGAGGACAACTGATCAGGGCGACGGCGCCCTGACCAGCATCATGTCGCGCACCATGTCGGCCTGTTCGACTTGCAGGCGAACGGGCAGGGTTATGACCTTGCTGCGAAATGCGGGCGGCAGACGTACGGCGTCTTTTTCGGTGGTGACCATCTGTGCACCCAGCAGTTTCGCTTCGTGTTCCAGCCTGCTCATGAGCGCGGGCGTCAGCGGTTGATGGTCATCCAGCGCTTCGGCCCGTTTCAAGTCGGCCCCCAGCCCACGCAGGGTTCGGAAGAACTTGTCCGGGTGTCCGATTCCGGCAAAGGCAAGAACGGTCGTACCGCTCCAGTCCATGCCGGTTTGCAGCGGCTTCAATTCTCCTGTGGCGTGCGGGATGATGAGCCTTGATCCCCATAGCCGGGCAAATTGCTCCTGCGCTTCGGGTGGTCCGAGCGACAGGACGATATCGGCCCGGCGCAGGCCGGTATCGACGGGTTCGCGCAGGGGACCGGCAGGCAGGCACAGCCCATTGCCGAAACCCCGCGCCGCATCCACGACAATGAAGGAAAGATCCTTGCGCACGGTTGGGTTTTGAAACCCGTCATCCAGAACGATAACGCTGGCACCATCCGCCGCCGCTGCCCGCGCCCCGGCGGCACGATCTTTCGCGACCCAAACTTCGGCAAAGGCGGCCAGCAACAAAGGCTCGTCCCCGACCTGGTCCGCAGTGTGGCGCGAGGGGTCGACCCGAACCGGGCCTTCCAGTGATCCGCCGTGACCACGGGTGACGACATGCGGCTTGTGCCACGCATCGCGCAGCTGTTCGACCACCCAGATGACCGTCGGGGTTTTTCCAGTACCCCCGGCGTTGAGGTTGCCGACGCAGATCACCGGAATGCCGGGGTGATCCCCGTCGCCCGCCGCCAGCCTGCGCGCCGTGGCGCGGGCATATATCCCGCCCAGCGGTTTCAACAGCCGCGCCCGCCAGTCCAGACGGTCGGCGGGTGTGTTCCAGAACTCAGGCGCCCGCATCGCCCACCCTCCGTTTGTCGAGCGTTTCCTGCACCATATCCGTCAACTGGTCCATCAACTGCGCCCCTTCGCTGACGACCTGCCAGCCGGCCAGGGCCATATCGGCGACCTGATCAGGGGCCAGAAGATGAACGACGACCCGGCCAAGCTCGTCGGCGGATCGCACGATGCGCGAGGCCTTGGCATTCGCCAGACGGGCGTAGACGTCCGTGTGGTGCCGGACAAAGGGGCCATGAATGATGCCTGAACCCAACGCCACCGCATCCAGCGGGTTTTGCCCTGATGCCCCGTATTCCAGCGAACTGCCCAGAAAGGTCAGCGGTGACACGCGATACCACAGGCCCAGATCCTGAGGGTCGGCGCAAAGAATGACCTGGGTGTTGTCTTCGATCGCATCGCCCGCGTCCCAGTCGGCGCAGCGCAAATCCATGGCTTTCAACCGCGCTTGCAACGGCCCGGCCTCTGCTGCGTCGGCGACGTGCAGGACAAGCACCAGACGGGGCAGCAGACGCAGCGCATGGCGATGAGCGGTCAGAACCGTGATGAATTCCTTGTCCTGAACCCAGGCGGCCAGCCAGATCGGGCGGCTGGACAGCGCGTGATTGGTTTCGATCAGCTCGTCCTCGGGCCATGGAAGCGGGTTCGGGCTGACCTTCAGCGGGGCAGAGATGGATACTTTGGAGAACGGAACGCCAAGCCGACGGATCTGCCGTGCCTTGTCGTCACTGGTGGTCAGGATGGATTGGAAGCAGTTCAGGGTGTGGCGTGGAATTTCCGGTAGCCACCGATGGCGGCGGGGGATCACGACATCCGCGTCCCCTTCCATCAGGATCATGGGAATGTTGCGATCCGCTGCGTCCGCCACAAGGTTGGGTAACAAACCGCCCCCGACCCACAAACCCATATCCGGGCGCCAATGATCCAGGAATCTGCGCACCGAGTTTGTGTTGTCGGCGGGCAATTGAAACACCGGTGCGATAATGCCGGTCCAGTTTGCCAGGGCAGAACTGTCGGGCACAGTCAGCATCACGGACAGATCGGGTTTTTGGTTCAGAAGATGGCGACAGAAGTCGTTGACCGGGGCAACGTGGTCTTGGGTTGCCACATGAACCCACAAGACGTCGCCTTTGGGGCGCGGTGGCGCGCCGCCGCTATCGGGTTTCGTGCCGCGCCAGGACAATACCCGATAGGCCTTAAGGCTGAGCGAGCGTGATCGGCTCATGTCGTCCAACCCTCGTCCGGCTCGAGTTTGGCAAGCAGCAGCGAATGCAGCCGTTGCCCTGCCGCGACAACACCGTCAAGCCTGGGGTTAGGGTTGTTGAAACGCAAAGCCTGGCCTTTTTTGTCGGTGCAGGCCCCCTGCGCCTCGCGCAGGATCAGGTCGCCAGCGGCGATGTCCCACTCCCAACTTGGTCTCAGCGTGAGCATTCCGTCGAAACGCCCCTGTCCGACCAACGCCATGCGATAGGCGAGGGACGGCCGGTAGGCCCTTACAAACGTGGGCGCCTCGCCACCGCGCCAATGACGCCCGTTCAGGTTGGGCTTGGCCGCAAGAATTTCTGCCGTTTCCAGATCGCCCGTTCCGGTCGTGCTGATGGTTGCGCCATTCAGCGTGGCACCTTCACCCTCAGCGGCGGCGTAGAGCAGGTCGCGCATCGGCAGATAGATCACTGCCGCGGTCACGACACCATTGCGGGCAATGGCCAGGGAATGCGCCCATGTTTTCGACCCTTCGGCAAAGCTGCGGGTGCCGTCGATCGGGTCGATGATGAACACATGCTCGCGGTGCAGGCGGTCGTCGTTATCCTCGGTCTCTTCGCTCAGCCAGCCATAACCGGGCCGGGCCGAGGGCAGCCGTTGTTCCAGCATGGCGTTGACGGCCAGATCCGCCTCTGTCACCGGTCCGCCGCCTTGCGGCTTGTCCCAGCGTTGGGCGGTATCGCCCGAATACCGGGTGGCAATCCGCCCGGCCTCGAGCGCGGCCTCGACGAGCAGGGACAGGTCAGTTTCCGGCAAGGGTCATCCCTTCGACAAGAAGTGACGGGACCACGCGGGACAGATAGGGGCGTGCGTCATTGGCCGGGATGATCCGCCGCAGCATGTCACGCAGATTTCCCGCAATGGTGCATTCATTGACCGGATACGAGATTTCGCCGTTCTCGACCCAAAAGCCGGATGCGCCCCGGGAATAGTCGCCGGTATTGGGGTTGATGGTCGACCCGATCATCGAGGTCACCAACAGCCCGGTCCCCATGTCGCGCAACAGATCATCGCGGCTTTGGCTGCCTTGTGTCAGACTCAGGTTCCAGTTGCTGGGCGACGGTGGTCCTGATACGCCGCGTACGGCGTTGCCGGTTGCGGGCAAGTCCAGCTTGCGCGCACTGGACAGATCCAGCGTCCATCCAGTCAGAATGCCGTCTTTCACGATCGCACGTTTTGCGGTTGGCAACCCTTCGGCATCAAAGGGGCGCGAGCCCGATATGCGGGGACGGTGTGGGTCTTCGACCAGTGACAACGCGTCGGGCAACACATGTTCGCCCAGACTGTCCTTGAGCCACGAGGCCCCCCGCGCAATGGCCGCGCCGTTGCTGGCCGCCACAAGATGACCGATCAGCGAAGAGGATATGCGCTCGTCGAACAGAACCGGAAATGTTCCCGTGCGGGGCTTTCGCGCACCGTGCAACTGCACTGCGCGCTCTCCCGCGGTTTGTCCGATGTCCCGCGCGGAGCGAAGGTCGGATTGAAAGGTGCGGCTGTCACCGTCATAGTCGCGCTCCATCCCTGTGCCCTCGCCGGAAATCGCGACGCAAGAGATCGAGCGGCTGGATCGTGCATAGCCCCCGGAGAAACCGTTTGTCGCACACAGATGAACGCGATGCACGCCATAGCCCGCCGCCGCATCTGACACTTGTGTCACGCCTTTTACAGCTTTCGCCGCGGCCTCGGCTTCCAGTGCGTCCTGCATCAGCGCCTCGGCGCTGGGTTCGGGCGTGGGGTCAAACAGCTGCAGCGGTTCGACATACCACGTCTTGATGATCTGATCCGAGCCAGCAAGTCCGGCATAAGGGTCTTCTGGCGCTTCGCGGGCCATGGCAATCGCGCGT
Source organism: Ruegeria sp. YKSF57 (assembly GCF_059612585.1). Taxonomy (NCBI): domain Bacteria; kingdom Pseudomonadati; phylum Pseudomonadota; class Alphaproteobacteria; order Rhodobacterales; family Roseobacteraceae; genus Ruegeria; species Ruegeria sp. YKSF57. Next base: position 74,856 of record NZ_JBXWQW010000013.1, read on the forward strand.
TCGGCCATTGTGGCGAGGGTTTCTGGCCGACTGTCGGAGCTGGACACGATGGCCTGTCGCTTGCCCAGAAAAACCCTCAGCCCAAGATCGACACCTTCGGACCGCTCGGCCTTTTCCAGCGTCGCGTTACGGGTTTCGACGGAAACCGAGGACCCGTCGATCACAATGGCATCTGCGGCATCCGCGCCCGCCTTGCGGGCCGCATCCAAAAGCGCGTGGCTGATTTCTTCGGGTGTCCGTTTCATATGGCCTCCGTCGTCTATTCTGGACCTAGCCTTGCCCTGTTCGTGCCGCAAGGCCCGATGACCAAAGAATGCTGCATATCGGTGATGAATCGGGTTGCGACCCGATCCGGAAGGGCTTGTGCCAAAGCAAACAAAAAAGGGCCGCCACATCGGCAGCCCTTTGTTTGCGGCGTGAAATTCAGATTACTTGATCCGCTGGCCATTGGCCATCACATGCCCCTGGTCGTTGATCTCGATTTTCGAGTTCAGCGTGTCCGGCGCGTCCCCCGGCACGGCAAACAGACCCATCATCATCCGGGCGCCCATCGCGTCTTCGTCGGATACAAAGCCCATTGAGATCAGCTTGTCGATCAGCGCATTGGCCCCGACCAATTGCAGGTTTGCTTCGCCCGACGGGGCGGGGACACCGTCAAAGGCGTCAAGGTTGGAATTGTCGAACGTGAAATCCCCTGTGCCGGTCAGCTTTGCCCCGACAAGCGAGACAATCAACTCGTTGATCCTGAGCGAGTGCAGCTCGCCCGGAGCCGCATCGGTTGCGTCCAGTGTTTCGGCCACGGCGGGGTCAAGGAAGTTCACCTTGATCTTGGCCGTTCCACTTGTGTCGAGGGCGATGGTTGCCGGATCGCGCGGCAGCGCGCCCGCCGGGTCGAACATGCCCCACAGGATATCCGACATGGTGAAATCGGTCAGGTTCATGGCAAAGGCAAAGGGTTGTTCTTCGTCAGATGCCTGAACCGGAATGTCGAACTTGATCCCGGCACTTGCCATCGCCAGTTCGATCGGGAAGGGCAGGTCCGCGGTTGAGACAGCAATTTTGACGCCTTTCTGAGCGATATCGTACACGATATGTGCGGCATCCATGGCAATTGCGAAATCACCCCCTTCGGATTGGCTGGACATCTCGAACTGCTGGCCATCACCGACGCCTGCGATTTCGCCCGCCCCCGATGTAAAGGTGAATTTGCCGTCAAAGTCGAAGCCGGACTCGACAAGGCTGTTGTAATTGGCGGGATCGAATTCCTTGGGAATCGTTCCTGTGCCCTCAAAGCTCAGGCCGTTCATTGTACCCTTGAACTTGCCCTGGTCTTCGGATTCGGGATCATCAAAGGCGACATCATAGGTCAGGCTGTCGGCTGTCATGCTTTGCGTGAGGTCGCGCATCTCGCCGATTTTCATCTGCGACTTGCCCGCAACATTGACCATGTTCATGGCTGCTGAAAGCGCCTCGGGCGGAAGCGTTTCACCATCGAAGTCAACCGAGGTCAGCGCAACGCCGACACGGTTGGCGGCATAGTCATAAGTTGTGTCTTCGGGCGTGCCGGAAATCACCATGTTCAGATCATCATGCGAATAGGTCAGTTCTGCCCGAAACGTCTCGCCCTCGGATTTTCCGTCGATGACCATCGGAAAAGAGGCGGGGAATCCCGCGGTAACCGTGCCATCGCCATTCTCGGTAAGTGTCATGGACGGAATCGTCATCGAGAACTGGCCGTCTTCCTCGGGCAGTTCCATGGTCATCGCCATGTTGGCGATCGTCATGACGGAACCCGAATTGCTTGTCTCGCCGGTCACTTCATAGCCCATGCCGCCCAGGTAAGCTTGCCAGTCAGCCCAAACGTCGGCTGCGGTCAGGTCGGCCCACGCGCCCTGGGTTGCGACAACATAGGCAAGCACGGCACCGCAGCTGCGGCGATAGAAAGCAGTCATAAGAGAACCCTTCTCGATCAATTTCGCGCGCATCGTCGGGCTTGAGGGCGCGGGCGTCAAGGGGGCAAGGGCTGGACCCTTTCCCCCTTTGCGGGCTACGACTTGCGACAGATGGAATTTAAAGAGGGCATCCTCATGGATATGCAGGGCAAAACCGTTCTGATCACTGGCGCAAGCCGTGGAATTGGCGCCGAAGCGGGGCGCGTATTTGCCGCGGCGGGCGCGAACGTGGTACTGGCTGCGCGGGGCGGGGCGCAGATTTCGGCGTTGGCGGCGGAAATTGGCGAAAAAGCCGTCGCCGTGCCGTGTGACGTCAGCGATTACGCGCAGGTCGAGGCGGCGGTGGCCACCTGCGTGGCTCGGTTCGGCGGGCTGGATGTTCTGATCGGAAATGCCGGCGCGATCGAGCCGATCTCTCATCTGTCGCGGGCAGACCCGGCGGCGTGGGGACATGTCATCGACGTCAATCTCAAAGGCGTTTTCTACGGCATGCGCGCCGCGCTGCCGGTAATGCGCGCGGGCGGTGGCGGATCGATCCTTACCATCTCGTCGGGGGCGGCGCACAACCCCATCGAGGCGTGGAGCCACTATTGCGCCTCCAAGGCGGGGGCTACGATGCTGACCGAGTGCCTGCATCTTGAAGAGGGGCACCACGGCATCCGCGCGATGGGCCTTTCGCCGGGAACGGTCGCCACCCAAATGCAGCGCGAAATCAAGGCCAGCGGCATCAACCCGGTCAGTCAATTGGATTGGGAGGCACACATTCCCGCCGACTGGCCCGCGCGGGCGTTGTTGTGGATGTGTTCCGAGGATGCCGACGAATATGTCGGCACCGAGATTTCGCTGCGGGACGAGGGCATCCGCAAGAGGGTTGGTTTGGCATGATCGAACTGACCAAAGAAGGCGGGCTTTGGATCGCGACCATCAACCGCCCCGACAAAGCCAATTCGTTGACCGGGGCGATGCTTGAGGATCTGGCGGTTATTGCCGAGGCCGCCGTGGATGCCAAGGCGCTGATCCTGACCGGGATCGGAAAGGTGTTCAGCGCCGGGGCCGATCTGGACGAGGCGCGGGCCGGGCTTGCAACATCGAACGTGTGGGAGCGACTTTCGGGCGCTATCGCCGCGCTGCCTTGTCTGACCGTGGCCGCGCTAAACGGCACGCTTGCCGGGGGTGCGAATGGTATGGTGCTGGCTTGCGATCTGCGCGTTGCCGTGCCGTCGGCCAAATTCTTTTATCCGGTGATGAAGCTTGGGTTTCTGCCGCAACCTTCCGACCCCAGGCGAATGGCAGCCCTGATCGGCCCGGCGCGGACAAAGCTCATATTCATGGCGGGTCAAAAGATCACCGCAAAAGAGGCTTATACCTTTGGATTGGTGGACCGGGTTGTCGAAGCCGATGCGCTGATGGCAACTGCCCGCGATCTGGTTGCCGACAGCCTTGCCGCGAAACCTGAAATCGCCACGGGTATCGCGGAGATGTGCGGATGAGGATTTCAGCCGTCCGGCTGCGTGTGGCCGACCCAGCGGGACTGGCGCGTTTTTATTCCGATGTTCTGGGCATGGGAACAACCCCCGCGGGCGAAGGCTGGCGCGTCGGGTATGCCGGGCAGGATGCCGATCTTTTGTTGCTTCCCGGTGGCGGTGGATATGTCGCTGACCGGGGACAGAGATACTGGAAAATCGGCATCACCTTGCCCGATGTTGATCTGGCCGTCGCCCATCTGCGGGACCGGGGCGTAGCCGTCAGCGATCCGGCTCAGTTCGTGGATATCGGATATATGTGCCATCTGGCCGATCCGGAGGGGTTCGCAATCGAACTTCTCCAACATGATTTCGAGGGCAACCGACCAGAACGAGCGACGACGCCCGGACATCCGTTTTCCAATGCCGGCATCGGGCAAATTACCTTGCGCACGGGCGATATTCAGGTCGAAGAAAAGGTGTGCAAATCACTCGGCTTGCGCCTGTTGTCACGGCAGGATGTGGCGGCTTTCGGATTTGACCTGCATTTTTACGCCTTTACGGATGAGACACCGCCAGATCCTGACCTCTGGGCTGTCGAGAACCGGGAATGGCTGTGGAAACGACCCTATACGACCTTGGAGTTTCAACATATTCCTCAAGCGCGGTTCGCCCCCGTGCCGGACTATCTGGGATTGGAAATCGAAGGGCTTTGCGAGGTGACCACAGATGCCTTTGGGGATCCGTTGTTGCCCGGTTGACCTTACTCCAGGCGGACGCCCGCTTTCTGCATATCCGCGTGAGCGGCGGCAAGTGAGCCGTCCAGGTCGATTGCGCGGCAGACGTCCAGTTTCACGGTGACGTCGAACCCCAGTTTCGCTGCATCCACGGCCGAGTAATTGACGCAGAAATCAGTGGCCAACCCGACCATCGTCAGGGCGGTGATCCCGCGCGTGCGCAGGTAGCCTTCAAGCCCGGTAGGCGTTGTGTGGTCGTTTTCGAAAAAAGCGGAATAGCTATCGATGGCCGCGCGAAATCCCTTGCGCAGGATCAGATCGGCATCTGTTCTTAGTTCGGGGTGAAACGCGGCGCCGCCGGTGCCCTGAACGCAATGATCGGGCCACAGAACCTGCAGCCCATATGGCATCTCTGTCACCTCGAACGGAGTTTTGCCGGAATGTGAGCTGGCGAAGGAGGAATGGCCTGCCGGGTGCCAGTCCTGCGTCAGGATTACCGCATCGAACCGGCTCATCATGGCGTTGATGGGCGCGATGACCTCGTCCCCTTGCGGCACCGCAAGCGCACCGCCGGGGCAGAAATCGTTTTGAACGTCGATCACGAGCAGGGCATGGGTCATGTGCGGGTCTCCAGGTTGTTTATTCAGGGGTAAGCGGCGCCTTGTCCGGCGTCAACGTTCCGAAACGCCTTGCCGGGTGTCGTTCGGCATCTATGCGCCCCATGTGTCGCTGAGGCGATAGCCTGAGGGCCAGGGGTCTTCGGGGTCCAGCATGTGCTGATGGATGCCGGTGATCCAGGCGCGGCCTGAAATCTCGGGAATGATTGCGGGGCGATCGGCAAGTTGCGTGGTGCCGACGATCCTGCCGGTGAAGCGCGAACCAATGATCGAC
>NZ_JBXWQW010000014.1:0-16769 GCF_059612585.1 Ruegeria sp. YKSF57
GTGGAAAGGGGGCCGCAGAAGGCGCAAAAAGAGATGTGATTCCAATCGGGGTTGTCTGGATGCGAGAACCCGAGTTGTTCGTTCGCGGCATTGGTGATGGCCACGCCCAAACGGGCGATGTGCTTGGCTTCGGATTCGATGATCTCGAGCCCCAACGCGGCGGCATCCACCACCACAAAACTGTCGCCGCCATAGGCGGTGTCGACGGTGATCGTTCCCAGTCCCGGAACTTCGAGCGGTACGCCTAACTTGTCGGCAAAGCTGGGGACGTTCTGCACATGGATGCGTTCGGCCTTTCCGTTCCGGCAATCGGCGCGCACCCGGACCAAGCCTCCCGGCGCTTCCAGCACCAGTTCGGTCACGGGTTCCTGCATCGGAATGATGCCGCTGTCCAAAAGCACAGTCGACACGCAGATCGAGTTTGATCCCGACATCGGCGGCGTGTCTTCGGGCTCCATGATGATGAAAGCGGCATCCGCGTCGGCGTGTTTGGGGGGCACCAACAGGTTCACATGTCGAAATACACCACCGCGCGGTTCGTTGAGTACGAAATTTCGCAGCGTCTGATCTTGCGCGATGAACGATCGTTGCTGCCACAGCGTGTCACCCGGCGGAGGAGTCACGCCACCGACGATGACATCGCCGACTTCGCCTTCGGCATGGGCGGAGATGACGTGAATTGTCTTGCTGCTGCGCATGTGAACTTCCTTTGGGAAACCCGAAGCGGCCCGGGTCTGGCCGGGTCGAAAGTGCCCTGTGCCCGCCGGAGGACGCAATCTTTTTCGGGACCGGGAAACAAAAAAGCCCCGTCCGGATCGGCGGGGCTTTCCTGTGTTTTGCTGATTGCAATCAGTTTGCGCAGCGTTTCTCGGCATCTTCGACGGCGGCTGTGAACCCAAGCAGAGAGAACGTGTCCTTGGTCTGCGTGCCGCGAGCCGAGCGCGCGGTCAGAACCGCCTCGGAGCCGCGTTTCATGGCGGTCACGACCTTAAGGTCTTCGGCCGGGGTGGCGGGCCAGGCCCATTCGCCATCCGTGATCAGCTCGAACTCGGTGCCATCAACAACAAGGTTCACTGTCGATCCCGGTGCAAACGGATAGCCGCCAGTAAAGGTCACCTGCCCCTTTACGTCTTTTTCTGGCCGGAAGAACACGAACAGCAAGATATCGCTGCGTCGTACCGATACGACACGACCGCCACGGGTGTTCACGGTCTCCTTGGGCGCCGAAACGCTCCAGCATTCTGTTGGGTCGCTTTCCACGAAAACACTCCAGTCGGTCTTGGCGGCGACCCGGTTGGTGCTTTGCGCTTGCTGAGCGATTGCGGTGGTGGCCATTCCGGCCATGCACAGGCCCGCAATTATGCGGACGAGCTTTGATCCCATTTGTCCAGCCTCCTAGCCCGACTTCTACCTCAAGTTATCCGGGCGCGCATGCAGGTCTTTGCGGCCTGTCTCATATTGCGCTGCCCATCATTTGCCGACATACACACACTAACGCAGATTTCGCCATGGGCGAAAGGGCGATTGGCAGAATTTTGCGCAGGAAAATGAGGGACGTCGTGACGCATCCGGTACCGATGACAGAAGTGTGGCGCGGTTCGCTGCTTGAAAGCCTGCATCTGGGGCATGCGGTGATATGCGACGACAGCGGTCAGATCGTGCAAAGCTGGGGTGATCCCGATGCCACGATCTATCCCCGCTCGTCCGCCAAGATGATTCAGGCGTTGCCGTTGGTAACGTCCGGTGCGGCGGCGAAATATGGGTTGGGGTCCGAACATCTGGCATTGGCCTGCGCGTCACATACCGGCGCGGCGATCCATACCGACCGCGTGAACGCATGGCTGGATCATCTGGGGCTGGGCGAGACGGATCTGCGCTGCGGCCCGCAGGAACCGTCGGACATGGCGGCGCGGGACGGTCTGATTCTGGCTGACGATACGCCTTGCCAGATCCACAACAACTGTTCGGGCAAGCATTCGGGATTTCTGACGCTGGCGCAGCACATGGGGGCCGGGCCGGAATACGTGGAAATCGATCATCCGGTACAGCAAGCCTGTTTGGCCGCATTCGAGGAAGTTACGGGCGAGACCAGCCCGGGATACGGGATTGATGGTTGTTCTGCTCCGAACTTTCAGACTTCTCTAAAAGGCTTTGCGCGATCGATGGCGTGGTTTGCGTCGGCCGCTGACCGGTCTGACCGGCAAAGCGATGCTGCTCAACAACTTGTCGGCGCGATGATCAAGCATCCCGAGTTGGTGGCGGGCGAAGGCAAAGCCTGTACCGAACTCATGCGCGCAATGGACGGGCGCGTGGCGATCAAGACCGGGGCCGAAGCGGTTTATGTCGCGATCATTCCGGAAAAAAGGATGGGGGTGGCGGTGAAAATCGCCGATGGCACGACACGGGCCAGTGAATGCGCGATTGCGGCCATTCTGGTTGATCTGGGCGTTCTGGATGCGAACCATCCGGCAACTCGAAAGTACCTGAATGCGACGCAGTACAGCCGCCGGGGTATCGAGTGCGGAGTGATAAAACCGGCCGCCGGGTTCATCTGACGGCCGATCTGGCAGAACTTTACATCTCCATGATCTCGGCCACTTCGACCGAGCCGTTTCCGGTCACCACCATTGGGCAGCCCTTGGCCATTTCCGTTGCCGCGCCGATATCCGCCGCTTTGACGACGGAATAACCCGAAAGCGGATTGGCGCCGCCATCATCGGCGATACCGCCCGAGCTTACGGTCTTGGACATGCCGACGGGCGCGCCGGGAATGACGACCGACTCTCCCATGCCTTCGAACCAGGCCTTCCATGCAGCCATGACTTTTTCGCCTTCTTCCGGCGTGTCCGGGGTCTTGCCCCCGTGATAGGCAAAAATGAATTCCGGCATTGTTTTACCTCCCTTGGTGAAAATCAGTTCAGATTGGCTTCGAGCTTGCGCAGGCAGGATGTCCAGCCCTCTTCGTGGCGTGCGCTGAGCTCGTCGTCGCCGAGTTCGCGATGGTCCAGCACCAGCCGCGATCCGGTCCGAGTTGCTTCAACCGTCAGCATCACGTGGCTTTCATCGCCGCGCTGATCGTTTTCGTCATGCCATCCCCAGGTAAAACCAACCGAGGTCGGAGGATTCACATGGGTGACTTGACCCGAAACCTTGAATTCTTGCCCCTCGCCGTTGACCATCACCGAAAACCAGGGACCGGTGCGGGTGAAATCCAGATTGTGCTTGGGAACGTGCAACCCTTCGGGCCCCCACCATTGCACAAGCTTGGCGCCGTCGCTGATCCAGGCGAACAGGGTTTCCGGGCTGACGGGAAAATCCCGCTTCAATCTCAGGTCGGCCATGTGTTTTCCCTTTCGATTAGTTCGCCCAGACGGTCGAGGCTGGATTCCCAGAATTGCCGTTTCGAAATGGTCCACTCGGCGATGGCACGCAGGCCCTCGGCGCGGACAGAGTACAACCGCTGGGTTCCGTTCACGCGTTGGTTTATCAAACCGGCCTCGCGCAGAACCTTGAGGTGGCGCGAAATGGCAGCACCAGACATGCCTTTGCCTTCGATCAGGTCTCCGGCGGGTTGTTCGCCCAGTTCCATCAATTGCTCGATGATTGCGAATCGGGTCGGGTCGGACAGGGCCGAAAATATGGGAAACAGGTTCGTCATATCCATTATTTAACACAAAAGTTAAATAATGGAAAGGGAATTCAGCCGAGGCAGACTCGTGACATTCATTTCACCACAAACTGGTCAGAGGAATAGCCTTGCAGATACAATAAGGCCGTCAGGTCGCAGTGATTGATCCGCACGTCGCATTGCGCGGCGACTGATGGTTTGGCGTGCAGGGCTACACCCGTGCCAGCAAGGCCAAGCATGCCCAGATCATTGGCGCCGTCGCCGACGGCAATTGCATCGGATGTGGCAATGCCCAATTGGGAGGTGATCTCGTGCAGCGCTTGTATCTTGGCTTCGCGCCCCAGAATCGGGCGCTGAACGCCCCCGGTGAGCTTGCCTTGGGCCACAAGCAGGGTATTGGCCCGGTTCTCGTCAAACCCAAGGGTTGCCGCCACGTGCGCTGTAAAGGCGGTGAAGCCGCCAGACACCAGCGCAGCATAAGCCCCGTTCGCGCGCATGGTCGCAACCAGTTCCCGCCCACCCGGCATGAACGTGATCCGCTCGTTCAGAACCTTGGCAATCACGCCTTCATCCAGACCCTCCAGCAAACCGACCCGTTCGATCAGTGCGCCTTCGAAATCCAACTCACCATTCATCGCCCGCGCAGTGATGTCCTTGACGTGATCGCCCACGCCTGCTTCGTCCGCCAGTTCGTCGATGCATTCCTGTTGAATCATCGTGCTGTCCATGTCTGCAAGCAGCATTTTCTTGCGGCGACCTTGTGCTGGCTGGATCACGAGGTCGACGCCAAGGCCCTGCATCTCGGCCCAGATATCCCAGTGATTGACCGGTATGTTGGCCAACTGAAATTCGGCTGCGACGCCGGGATTCAGCCAGACTGCCTCGCCCCCGCCCCATGCATTGCGCAACGACTCGACCAAGACGGCCTCAAGGATCGGGTTCTGAGGATTGGTCAGCAACGTGGCGATATGCATTCGGGATCTCCTGTCTTGGGTAAGCCGCATAGCGCAGGCGCAGAAATTTCACCAGAGAGCAGTTGTAAGCTGGACACCGAAGCCTGTGAGCCAAATGAAATGTGGAGCAATGCCGGAGTTTTGAGTGCAAGAGATTGCAATAAAGTGATTTTTTGCGGCCGAAAGGCCGGTTGGGTCGGGAGACCTGACTGCTGTTCGAATTTCAATCAAGAAACGCAAGTTTCCGATCGTAGCCGATACGCGTCGGAAATGAGTTCCAAAGCGGCGATTTCGGCCGCTTTCGCACTTGCCTGCCGCGCTGCGGCGCAATAGCTCTAACCGCGGGACACCCCTCCCCAACGAGGGGCGTATATCTGGAAGGGTAACACCTATGACTATCGCTCAACCGGCAACGCGGCCGGCCAATCCGCGCTTTTCTTCTGGCCCCTGCGCCAAACCCCCCACATTCGATCTGACGAAGCTTGCCGACGCCGCACTGGGCCGGTCGCATCGCGCCGCAATCGGCAAGGACAAGCTGAAAGCTGCCATTGATGGTACTCGCGAGGTTCTCGGTATTCCGGCGGATTACCGCATCGGCATCGTGCCCGCTTCGGATACCGGTGCTGTCGAGATGGCGCTATGGTCGCTGCTGGGCGCTCGCAAGGTCGAAATGCTGGCTTGGGAAAGCTTTGGCTCCGGCTGGGTGACCGATGTGGTCAAGCAGCTCAAGGTCGATGCCGAGGTAAAAACCGCGGATTACGGGAAGATCGTCGATCTGACCTCGGTCGATTTCGCAAATGACGTGGTTTTTACGTGGAACGGCACGACGTCGGGCGTGCGGGTTCCGAATGGCGACTGGATTGCGGATGATCGTCAGGGCCTGACCATCTGCGACGCGACTTCTGCCGCCTTTGCGATGGACCTGCCCTGGGACAAACTGGATGTGACCACTTTCAGCTGGCAAAAGGTTCTGGGCGGCGAAGCGGCACATGGGATGCTGGTACTTTCTCCGCGCGCTGTCGAACGGCTGGAAAGCTACACGCCTGAATGGCCCCTGCCCAAAATTTTCCGCCTGACCAAAGGCGGAAAGCTGATCGAAGGCATCTTTACGGGGGCCACGATCAACACGCCGTCAATGCTGGCGGTCGAGGATTATCTGTTCGCGCTGGACTGGGCGCGTTCCGTTGGTGGGCTGCAAGGTTTGATCTCGCGTGCGGACGCCAATGCGAATGCTATCCACGCCTTTTGCGACCGTCATGACTGGATTGCCAATCTGGCCGAAGACCCCGCCACGCGCTCGAATACATCGGTTTGTTTGAAGTTCACCGATGATCGCATCCGGGACGGCGCGGCCTTTGCCAAGGCGGTGGCCAAACGGCTTGAGGCCGAGAATATCGCGCTGGATATCGGCGCTTATCGCGACGCGCCTGCGGGCCTGCGCGTGTGGTGCGGCGGTACTGTGGAAACCTCGGATATCGAGGCGATGCTGCCGTGGCTGGAATGGACGTTCGAGGTCGAGATTGCATCGCGGACCCAAGCTGCCTGAATTTCATATGCCGGGCCGAAGCCCGGCCTACCCCATCACCGATGTACGGCGGGCTTCAGTCCGCCACACCCTAAATATCTCAAAGGACCAACTGAAATGGCCCCCAAAGTACTCGTATCCGACAAGCTGAGCGAAACCGCCGTTCAGATCTTCCGCGACCGCGGAATCGACGTGGATTTCCTGCCCGACGTGGGCAAGGACAAGGAAAAACTGGCTGAAATCATCGGCCAATATGACGGCCTCGCCATCCGTTCGGCCACCAAGGTGACCGAAAAGATTCTGGAAAGAGCCGACAAGCTCAAGGTCATTGGTCGCGCCGGGATCGGCACCGACAATGTCGACAAGGATGCCGCGTCCAAGAAAGGTGTGATCGTGATGAACACGCCCTTTGGCAACATGATCACCACCGCCGAACATGCAATCGCGATGATGTTTGCGGTCGCACGTCAGATCCCCGAGGCCAGCGCCTCGACCCATGCGGGCAGGTGGGAAAAGTCCAAGTTCATGGGGATCGAACTGACCAACAAGACGTTGGGTGTCATCGGCGCTGGCAACATAGGCGGCATCGTCTGTGAGCGGGCGCATGGCCTGAAAATGAAAGTGATCGCCTATGATCCCTATCTCAGCCACGAGAAAGCGGACAAGATGGGTGTCGAAAAGGTCGAGCTTGACGAGTTGCTGAAGCGCGCCGATTTCATCACGCTTCACGTGCCGTTGACCGATCAGACGCGCAATATCCTGAGTCGCGAAAACCTGGAAAAAACCAGGAAGGGCGTGCGCATCATCAACTGCGCCCGCGGGGGACTGGTGGACGAAGAGGCGCTGGCTGACCTGCTGAAATCCGGCCACGTCGCCGGGGCAGCATTCGACGTTTTCAGTGTAGAGCCGGCAAAGGACAATGTGTTGTTCAATCTGCCCAACGTTGTTTGCACGCCTCACCTGGGCGCCGCCACGACCGAAGCACAGGAAAACGTGGCATTGCAGGTGGCTGAGCAGATTTCGAACTATCTGCTGACTGGTGCGGTGGAAAATGCCTTGAACATGCCGAGCGTTACGGCGGAAGAAGCCAGGGTCATGGGGCCATGGATCAAGCTTGCGGGCCATCTGGGCAGTTTTGTCGGCCAGATGACCGATGAACCGATCAAGGCCATCAACATCCTATACGATGGTGTCGCCTCGGAGATGAACCTTGCCGCACTCAACTGTGCGCTGGTCGCGGGGATCATGAAGAAATCGAACCCCGAGGTGAACATGGTCTCGGCCCCGGTCGTGGCTAAAGAGCGCGGGATTCAGATTTCGACGACCAATCAGGACAAGTCCGGGTCATTCGATGGCTACATCAAGGTAACAGTGGTTACCAACAAACGAGAACGTTCGATTGCGGGCACCGTGTTTTCTGATGGCAAGCCCCGGTTCATCCAGATCAAGGGTATCAATATCGATGCCGAGGTCGGCGCGCACATGCTTTATACCACCAACGAGGATGTCCCCGGCATCATCGGTACTTTGGGTGGAACCATGGGCGAGCATGGCGTCAACATCGCCAACTTTACGCTCGGTCGCGCTGCGGCAGGGGGTGAGGCGATTGCCTTGCTTTACGTTGATGAACAGGTTCCGGCCGAGGCGCGGGCCAAGCTGGCCGAAACCGGGTTGTTTACCCAGATCAAGCCGCTGGAGTTCGACGTCGCCTGATACACCAACTGCGGAAACGCCGCCCCACCAGGCGGCGTTTTCACACTCGGCTTCCCACTCTCATACGTGGATCTCTCGCGCTACCCGAGCGGTGCGAATGACGATAAAGCCAAAGCTTGCCATCGCAGCCAACGCAAGAACTGATCCCAACTTGGCCATACCATCGCCTTGCCCGAGAATGGCCAGCGCGATTCCCGGCGCGAGGATCACCAGGGACGCCAATGACAGCGCTAAGTGTAGGCGCGGCAACGGTCCTTGGGCCGCTTCGGGAACCAGGTGGTAATAGAACGCGTAAATCGCGCAACTGACCCATCCCAGCAAGTTCAGATGTCCATGTGCAGGTGACAGGGTGTGATCCTGACTCGCCGCCATGTGAATGCCCCATGCCATCCCGCACAATGCGGCAACAACCGCTATAACCATGAACCAATACGCTATGCCCTTCATGACCCCTCCGTTGGCCTGCCCGTTTCATTCAGGCGGATCCTGCACCGGCTTTTTTGATATGAGAAATTTATTGATACTATTATACATATTAACACCATGAATTTCAGAAGCTTCGATCTGAACCTGCTGCGCGTTCTGGATGCGCTGCTTGAAACCGGATCAACGACCTTGGCCGGAAAGCGTATCGGTTTGTCGCAACCGGCAATTTCGGCTGCTTTGGGGCGACTGCGGCACGCGCTGGGCGACCCGATTTTCATACGCAAGGGCAGAAAGCTGGTACCGACGGACTATGCCAGAAGCCTGAAGGCTCCGTTGAGGGAACTTCTGGAAACCACGGAAACCCTGCTGACCGGCCCAAAGGGGTTCGACCCGAAACTCTCCGACGCCCGGTTCAAGATTTCAGGCAGCGATTTTTATGCCGAAATGCTGCTGCCTCAGTTGGCCGATCATCTGTCCCATCATGCGCCGCGCATGAGAGTGCAATTGGTGGATCTGGTGCCAGACAACTATGTTCATTCGCTGGATCAGTTTGGAGTCGACATTGCGATACTGCCGCGAACCGGATTTCCTGACTGGGTCGGGTCGCGTTTTCTGCACCGTTCGCATTTCGTCGTCATTGCGCGAAAGGGACACCCAAGACTTGCCGCCAGTGGCCTAAGCCCGGGTGATATAATTCCGCTCAAACTGTTTTGTGACTTGCAGCATGTTCTGTTTTCCCCCGAGGGCAACCTGAAGGCATTAGGCGACGCGGCGCTGGAAAAGGTTGGACGGACCCGAAAGGTCGCCATGACCATGCCGGTCTTTTCAGGCGTCTACAACGCGGTATCGCAAAGCGATCTGATTGCGTTGATGCCACATCAACTTGCAGAACGGGTCGCACCGCGTGTCGGACTTGACTTGTATCAGGCGCCTATCGACGTCGAGCCGGTGAACATCATGATGGTTTGGCACAAGCGCACGACCAACACACCCGCGCATGTGTGGTTGCGTGACCAGATTGCAATGCTGATGGCGCGCCTGGATCATTCCCCTTCCTTCTGAGAACCAACTCGTTCAATAAAAGGGAAAATTGCGGAGAACCAATTTGCCACAGCCCATTTATGCAATCGGCGACATTCACGGTCAGCGCACGATGCTTGAGGACGCACTGGCCCGGATCGAGTCGGATGGCGGCGCGAATGCGCGTGTGGTCTTTCTGGGTGACTATACCGACCGGGGCCCGGACAGCCGGGGAGTGCTGGATTTGCTGATCGAAGGCCAGCGGGCTGGCCGGGACTGGATCATGTTGCGGGGCAATCATGACCGGATGTTCTCGCTTTTCATGCAGGACTATCCGGCCAACGATGACCGCTTGCTGGTTGGCCATCACTGGCTGCACGAACGCCTGGGCGGGGTCGAAACGCTGGCCTCTTATGGCGTGCACCTGAGTGAAGACAGCCGAATTTTCCAGATCCATGAGCAGGCGCGCGAGGCGGTTCCCGAAGAACATCTGCGATTTTTGGACGGCTTGGTAAACTATCACCGTGACGGTGATCTGCTGTTCGTTCATGCCGGTATTCGTCCCGGGGTGCCGCTGGAACAGCAAACTGAGGATGACCTGATCTGGATACGGCACGAGTTTCTGGAAGACCTGCGTGAACATCCATGGCTAGTGGTGCACGGTCATACGCCGGCCAAGCATGCAGAACATCGGGGCAACCGTGTCAACCTTGACGCTGGTGCAGGATATGGGCGGCCATTGGCTTGCGCCGTTTTCGAGGGGCGTGAGTGCTGGTTGCTGACGAAACGGGGTCGCCAGGCGCTGAAAGAATTTCCTTTTCGCAGGTGAGTTTCTTTGTCAGCCGCTGGAAAACAGGTCTTTGAAGGTATTCCGTAGAAGGTTTTTCTGAACCTTGCCCATCGTGTTGCGGGGCAATTCATCCATCACGATCAGCTTGCGCGGGTGTTTGAAACGGGCAAGGCTGGACCGCACCGAAGCCATCACGGCCTCCAGGTCGGGATTGGCCCCGGCCTCGGGGACCAGAATGCCCAGTACGGTTTCCCCGAAATCCGGATGCGGAACACCGATCACAGCGCTTTCCAGAATTCCGGGTTGTTCGTCCAGAACCAGTTCGATTTCCTTGGGATAGATGTTGTAGCCGCCCGAGATGATCAGATCCTTGTTGCGCCCCACGATCTGGACATAGCCGGCCTCGTCGATCCGCCCCAGATCGCCGGTGATAAAGAACCCGTCCTCACGCAGCTCGGCGGCGGTCTTCTCGGGCATCTGCCAATAACCCTTGAACACATTCGGCCCGCGAACCTCAATCAGGCCGATTTCACCCTGCGGCAGGATTTCTCCGGTTTCCGGGTTGGTGATTTTCAAGTCTATGCCCGGCAAGGGAAAGCCCACAGTTCCGGCACGACGTTCGCCGTCGTAAGGGTTTGATGTGTTCATGTTCGTTTCGGTCATTCCATAGCGTTCAAGGATACGGTGACCGGTGCGGTCTTCGAATTGCACATGGGTATCGGCAAGCAGCGGGGCAGAGCCGGAAACAAAGAGGCGCATGTGCGATGCCAGTTCGCGGGTGAAACGCGGATCGCCCAGAAGACGGGTGTAAAAGGTCGGCACCCCCATCATCGACGTGGCACGCGGCATCAGGCGCAGGATTTCATCCAGGTCGAATCCGGGCAGAAAGATCATGCTGCCGCCGGTCGCCAACACGATGTTTGTGGCAACGAACAAGCCGTGGGTATGGAATATCGGCAGGGCGTGCAGCAACACGTCATCTGCGGTAAACCGCCATTCCTTCGCCAAAACTTCGGCGTTCGAAAGCAGGTTCTCTTGCGTCAGCATCGCTCCTTTGGATCGGCCTGTCGTGCCCGAGGTATAGAGGAAAGCGGCCAGATCTTCCGCGCTCCTCCTGATCGGAGCAAAGGCCGGAAGCATACCCAGCGCGCGGCGCATCAAGCTGCCAGACCCATCAGCGTTGAGCGTTGCTATTTGCGCGTCCAGCCCTTCGGTGACGGGCTGCAGATCGTCTTCACTGGCGGCGTCGCACACCACCAGTTTCGCGCCGCTGTTTTCAATGAAATAGGTCAGTTCATCGACAGTATATGCAGTATTGAGTGGCAGAAAGATCAACCCGGCCTGAGCGCAGGCGGCATAAAGAGCCAAGGCTTCGGGCGATTTGTGCACCTGCACAGCCACGCGATCACCTGCCTCCAACCCCAGCCCGCAAAGCGCATTTGCGATCCGCGCGGCGGTGTCCAGGAATGAGGAATGGGTGATCACCGTGTCATCGGGCAGATACAGGAAAGGTGTCTGTTTGCCGATGTGTTTTCCGAACAGACGATCATAAAGCGGGTTGGCCATGGGCGCATCCTTTCCTGAACCGAAGCGGCGCATGTGGTGTTCTGGAAAGTGTCTTGGTTTGGCCGAATGGTAAAGAGTGCGCAGCGGCGCAGGTCAGATTTGCGTTGTCATCCGGTATCCGGCCGCGAAATAGAACTTGGCAAAGGTGACTGGGCGCCCTTGCAGCCACGTGATCCTCTCGGCGGTGAAAACCGGCTCTCCTTCGGGAACATCCAGAAACCCGGCCAGAGTGGCGTCTGCACGGCTGGCCAGAAAGGTCAGCTCGACGTTGGTGAAGGGCACGGTCTGCACCAGCCAGTCATTTGGTCCGACGACGGAAAAATCGGCTGTTTCGACTTCTGGCACGCTGTCGACGACGATCCACCGATCCTCGTACTGGAATGGCGTGTTGTTCGAATAGTGCATGCATCGTACATGCATCACCTTTTGCCCTGCCTCCAGCCGTAGTCGCGCGCCCAGCCATTCAGGCGCGCCATTCAATTCGGCCGAAACCAGGGCATAGCGATAGGTGCCGCCCATTGCTTCGACTTCGTCCCGAACCAGCGGTATCGTGAAGCGGGCCTGCCGTTGCGGGGAACTGAGAACCCGAGTGCCAGCTTTGCGGCGCCGCTCCAGAAACCCTTCGTCCGCCAATTCCCGCAAGGCGCGGTTCACTGTCGTTCGGGTACAGGAGAACTCGACCGCCAGATCCTGTTCGTTGGGCAACAGAGAGTCTGGCCGCCACTCACCCGAACGGATGCGGTCCAGAACGATCCGCTTGATGTCGCGATAGCTGGTTGTTTCCGTGTTCTGGTTCATTGGCGGGGACCGTTGGTGTGTTTGAAACGTTTAGACATCGCGCAGCAGGTCGGCAATGGCCTTGCGATACCGCGAGGTGATCGCGTCTCGTTCCACGTGCCTTCCGTTCCGAACCCTGTGCCGGCCGGCAGACCACAGATCTGTCACCACTGTGTCGGAAGCCGCGAAACACAGCCCGTCCAGCAGTTGCCATTCCTCCAGCGCACACAGGGTCGGGTGTTCGCGGTTGATTGCAACCACATCGGCAAGCCTGCCGACAGCGATCTCACCGGCGTCCCGGCCAAGGGCCTGTGCGCCGCCCAGTGCGGCCCCGGTATATAGAGTATGACCGACCGAACCTTCGCCGGGAACAAGCACGGTTCGCGCCATGTCGCGCAAGCGCTGCGAATACTCCAGCGTGCGGAGTTCTTCGACTAGCGAAATCCTTACGTTAGAGTCTGATCCAACGCCAAACGCGCCCTTGTTTTCGACATAGACGGCGCCATTGAAAATCCCATCGCCCAGATTGGCTTCGGTAATCGGGCACAGCCCGGCAACCGCGCCGGATTGCGCCAGACCGGCGGTTTCGGCATCAGTCATGTGGGTTGCGTGGATCAGGCACCAGCGGCGATCCACATCTACGTTTTCCAACAGCCATTCGACTGGCCGTTGGCCGAGCTTTGCCCGGACGTCGGCGACTTCTTTGAGCTGTTCCGAAATGTGGATGTGGATCGGCCCGCAGGGTACTTGCGCCAGAACTTCGGACAAATCGGCAGGCGAAGTGGCCCGCAGGGAATGCGGCGCGATGCCGACCTGGGTGTCAGGGGGCATCCCACCGATTGCCCTGCATTCGTCGACAAGCCTCAGAAACCGATCCACGTCATTGCCAAACCGCAACTGACCTCCGGCAAGGCTTTCCTGATTGACACCGCCATAGGTGTAGAGCACCGGCAGATGGGTCAGGCCGATCCCGGTCTGGGCCGCAGCGTCAAAGATGCGTTGACTCAGTTCGGAGAGGTGATCATAGGTCTGTCCCCCCGGCTGGTGATGGACATAGTGGAACTCACCGACCGAAGCATACCCGGCTTCCTGCATCTCCATGAAAACAAGCGCGGCGATGGCTTCGACCTGCTCGGGAGTCAACCGGTCCAGAAAGCGATACATCAGCGTGCGCCACGTCCAGAAGCTTTCTTTGCCCGCCGCGCGCACCTCGGTCATACCCGCCATGGCGCGTTGAAAGGCGTGGCTGTGCAGGTTGGCCAATGACGGAAGCAGGGTATCCACCTGCAGGTCATCCGGGGCCGGAGCGACATCGGATTCGATGACGGCAATGCGGCCATCTGCAATCGTCACCCTTAGATCACTTGCCCAATCAGAGCCTAACAAGGCGGTTTTTGCATGGATTTTCATCAGACGCTCTTTTGTGTAGACTTTAATTTTATATACGTATACGAAAAAACAACTCGAAAGGGGAGCCCCAAAGAATCGTCATGACCGAAAAATTCGTTCTTCGCGGTGCGCAGGTTGCCACATTGGATGACGCCGCGACCCCGTATGGGATGATACCGAACGGCGCGGTTGCTGTTGAAGGCGGCAAGATCGCGTGGGTCGGCGCTGCGTCCCTGCTGCCGGACGCGTTCACGGGTTGGCAGGTAGAGGATCTTGGCGGTCGGCTTGTCACGCCGGCCTTGATCGATTGCCACACGCACGTGGTGTTCGGCGGTAATCGCGCGGTCGAGTTCGAGATGCGGCTGAACGGTGCCTCGTACGAAGAAATAGCC
Source organism: Ruegeria sp. YKSF57 (assembly GCF_059612585.1). Classification (NCBI taxonomy): domain Bacteria; kingdom Pseudomonadati; phylum Pseudomonadota; class Alphaproteobacteria; order Rhodobacterales; family Roseobacteraceae; genus Ruegeria; species Ruegeria sp. YKSF57. Next base: position 14,180 of record NZ_JBXWQW010000014.1, read on the forward strand.
CGTGCAGGTGGTGGTATCCTGTCGACTGTGAATGGCACCCGCGCCGCGTCCGAAGATCAGCTGCTCGCTGATGCCCTGCCGCGGGTCGATGCCCTGTTGGCAGAAGGCGTCAGCTGTATCGAGGTCAAGTCCGGTTACGGTCTGGATCAGGAAACAGAGTTGCGCATGCTTCGCGCCGCCCGCCGGATTGAGCAGGTGCGCCCGGTCCGCGTCAAAACCACATTTCTGGGTGCGCATGCGGTTCCGCCCGAATACAAGGGCCGCGACGATGCCTATATCGACGAGGTCTGCATACCGGCCCTGCGTGCGGCCCATGCCGAAGGGCTTGTCGATGCGGTGGACGGGTTCTGCGAAGGGATCGCTTTTGACCCCGGGCAAGTCGCCCGTGTTTTCGATACGGCGACAGCGCTGGGATTGCCGGTCAAGTTGCATGCCGAACAGCTCTCGAACCTGGGCGGTGCCAAACTTGCGGCCTCGTATGGCGCGCTATCTGCGGATCATATCGAGTATCTCGACGAAGAAGGGGTGGGCGCGATGGCAGACGCCGGAACCGTCGCGGTGGTCCTGCCTGGGGCGTTCTATACCCTGCGCGAAACACAGGTACCGCCTATCGACCTGCTGCGTCGGTACAAGGTGCCGATGGCATTGGCGACCGATTGCAATCCGGGCTCGTCACCGCTGACCTCGCTTTTGCTGACAATGAACATGGCCTGCACCTTGTTCCGGATGACGCCCGAAGAGACGCTGGCCGGGGCCACTCGTGAAGCGGCCCGTGCATTGGGTCTGAACGACACGGGCACAATCGCGCTCGGTCAGCGGGCCGATCTGGCGGTATGGGACGTCGAACACCCCGCCGAACTGGCCTATCGCATCGGCTTCAACCCATTGTACAAACGCATCTTTGGAGGCACTGAATGAGCGTCTTGAAGCTCACTCCGGGCATCGTCACCCTGTCCGAGCTGGCCGAAATCTATTGGAAAGAAACTCCGATCCTGTTGGACGAGGGCTGCAAACTTCAGGTTCAGGCGGCCGCAGCGCGGATTGCCGCGGCCGCGGCGGGGGACAAGGCGGTTTACGGCGTCAATACCGGCTTTGGAAAACTCGCCAGCCTAAAGATTGCGCCCGAGGATACCTCGACCCTGCAGCGCAACCTGATCCTCAGCCATTGCTGCGGTGTGGGCGAAGCTGTTCCGCGTCGGCTTGCTCGGCTGATGATGACGTTAAAGCTGTTGTCCTTTGGCCGCGGTGCATCGGGTGTGCGGTGGGAGCTGATCGAACTTTTGCAGCAGATGCTGGCGCGTGGCGTCACGCCGGTGATACCGGCGCAGGGTTCGGTCGGAGCATCGGGTGATCTGGCGCCGTTGGCGCATATGACCGCTGTGGTCATCGGCGAGGGCGAAGCGGAGGTGAACGGACAGGTAGCGCCGGGTGCTGAGGCATTGAAATCGGTCGGATTAGAGCCGATTCAGCTTGGTCCGAAAGAGGGGCTGGCCTTTATCAACGGCACCCAATTCTCGACGGCCTTCGCCTTGGCTGGGCTTTTCGAAGCGTGGCGCGCGGCGCAGAACGCGCTGGTGATCGCTGCGGCATCGACCGATGCGATCATGGGATCCACCGCCCCGCTGCAGCCCCAGATTCACGAATTGCGCGGTCACCGGGGGCAGATCGAGGCGGCAGGTGCGATGCGGGTCGTGCTTGAAGGTTCGGAAATCCGCGAAAGCCATCGCGAGGGCGACACGCGGGTGCAGGACCCTTATTGCATTCGCTGCCAGCCGCAGGTGACTGGTGCCGCGATGGATGTTCTGCGACAGGCCGCTGCGACGTTGACCATTGAGGCGAACGCCGCCACTGACAATCCTCTGGTTTTGTCTGACCCCGAAGCCATCGTTTCGGGCGGAAACTTCCATGCAGAGCCGGTTGGCTTTGCCGCGGACATGATTGCCCTCGCCGTTTCAGAAATCGGTGCCATTGCACAGCGTCGTATCGCGCTGATGGTGGACCCGACGTTGAGTTTCGACCTGCCGCCGTTTCTGACGCCGAAGCCCGGGTTGAATTCGGGCATGATGATTGCCGAAGTGACCACCGCTGCATTGATGAGCGAGAACAAGCATCTGGCCAATCCCTGTGTCACCGACAGCACGCCGACGTCGGCCAATCAGGAGGATCACGTTTCGATGGCCGCCCATGGCGCGCGGCGGTTGGGGCGTATGGTGAACAACCTCAACTACATTCTGGGGATCGAATTGCTGTGTGCGGCACAGGGCGTCGAATTCCGTTCACCGCTTGCAACCAGCGCCCCCCTACAGCGCGTGATTGACCGGGTTCGGGCCGATATCCCGCCCCTGACGGACGACCGCTATCTCGCGCCCGAACTTGAAACTGTCAAATCTCTAGTGGCCGCAGGCGCGGTTCTGTCCGCCGTCGGTGTCGATATGCCGGAGTTGGTCTGATGCAGGTTTACGACGTCCTGCATGGTGACGGCCCCATTGTTCTTGGCCAGCCTCATGGCGGCACCCATGTGCCCGATGACATCGCCGCGCGCCTGAACGAAACCGGGCGCGGGCTGGCAGACACGGATTGGCACATAAAC